>DAITOE010000032.1:0-12741 GCA_036834245.1 Clostridia bacterium
AATCTGCTCCTCCTTGTGCTCGCTCACCACGCAGAAGCGCAGGCGGGCGCGGCCCTTGGGCACCGCGGGGAAGACCGCCGGGGGTACGAAGACCCCCTTGTGGCGCAGCATGTTGGAGAGCAGGAAGGCGTTCTCGTCGCTGCCCACCAGGATGGGGATGATGGCGGTGTGGCCGGCCAGGCAGGTGTTGAGCCTGCGCTTGTGGGCCTCCTTCACGAAGGTGTTGATGGCAGCTTCCAGGGACTGGATGATGGCGGGGTTCTGCCGCAGCAGGCGGATGGCTGCCAGGGTGCCGGCCGCCAGAGGCGGGGAAATGCCCACGGAGAACACAAAGCCCGGCAAATTGTAGCGCAGATACTCGATGATGGCCTTTGGCCCTGCCAGGTAGCCGCCGCAGGTGCCCAGGCCCTTTGAGAGAGTGCCCATCTTGATGTCGATGTCGTCGGGCTTCAGGTTGAAGTATTCATCCACGCCGCCGCCGGTCTTGCCGATGACGCAGGCGGAGTGGGCCTCGTCCACCAGCAGGAAGCAGCCGTATTTCTTCTTCAATTCCACAAAGGCGGGCACGTTGGCGATGTCCCCGTCCATGCTGTAGGCCCCCTCGATGATGATGAGGCATTTTTTATAGTTGTGGCGCTGGGCCTTCAGGATGCTTTCCAGGGCTACGTGGTCGTTGTGAGGGAAGGGTTTAGAGGTAGCCTGGGACAGCTTGGTACCCTGGTCGATGGAGTTGTGGGCCAGGGCATCGTACAGAATCAAATCGTCCTTGCCGCAGAAATTGCCCACCAGGGTCACGTTGGTGGCGTGGCCGGACACCAGGATCAGCGCCGCCTCGGCGTTTTTCCAGTCCGCCAGCTCCCGCTCCAATTCCTGGTACAGGGTTTTTTCCCCGGCCAGCAGCCGGGAGCCGGAGGCCGAGGTGCCGTATTGGTCGATGGCCGCCTTGGCCGCCTCCTGCACCTCTTTGCGCCCGGACATGGCCACATAGTTGTAGGAGCCGAAGTTGAGCACCTCCTGCCCCTCCATCATGGACACGTCGGTTAAGGCGCTGTCGTGGCGCACGAAATAGGGGTTTTCCATCCCGCTGCCCAGCAGCGCCTGCTGGCGGGCATAAAACTCCTGAAACTCCTCGCTGTCTTCAAACCGGGTGATGGGGGTGACCTCGCCCCGGGGCTCTTCCTTCTTGCTGTCCTCCCCGGTCAGGTGACGGTTGACCACCTGGGTCAGGTCGTTCACCGTGGTGCACTCGCCGTATTCCTCGGTGGGGATCAGGATGTGGAACAGCTCCTCCACCTTTAGGGACACGCTTAATACCTGCAGGGAGTCGCCCCCCAGGTCGTTGATGAAGTGGGCGTCGTCCTTCACCTGGCTGGGCTGCAATTCCAGGGCGTCGGCATAGAGCTTGCGCACCTGGTCCTTGATCTGGTCCTGGCCCACCACCTCGGGGACCACTTCCTCCACCACCAGGGGCTCCTTGTCCGACAGGGGCAGGGAGCCGGATTTCAAATCCAGGTCCCGGTAGGGGATGCGGCCGGCCTCCAGGTTGGTTTTCAGCGCCATACGCTTCACCTTGATGCCGTTGGCCAGCTCAAAAGGCGTCCGGGTGGCCAGCACCCGTGTAATCTGCTTGAGGACCGGCAGGCGCCGGTTGTTCTGGGCAATCTGGCGCATCAGCTGGGTTAAAAAGGCATCGTCCCGGTAGCGCTCCCCCACGTTTAAGACCAGGGTGATGTCCTCATAGTCCGGGCGCACGTGGCGGCGCCGCTTCAAGCGGTTCACCCGGCTCTCCCCGGTGTTTTTGAGGCCCAGGACGCAGAACTGCTCCACGCCCTCTAAATTGGCGAAATAATCTTCCAATTCGTCCGGGTAGACGTTCTCCCCGGATTCGTTGATGATGACGTCCTTGCTGCGGCCTTCCACATACATCCGCATGCCCTTCTCCAGGCGCACGATGTCCCCGGTGCGGTACCAGCCGCCCTCGTCCAGGTCCGCAGGAATCAGCTTGCCCCCCACCAGTTGCCCGGTGTGGACGCTGCGGCCGCGGATCAACATCTCCCCGGTGTTGCTGCGCTTGCCGTCACTTTCCACCTTGTACTCCACCGAGGCGAAGGGCCGGCCCACGGAGCCCGAGGTGCGGGTGTGGAGGTTCATGCTGGTTTCGCAGGAGGTGATGGCGGTTTCCGTCATGCCAAAGCCCGAGATGGTGTAATAGCCCAGGGCCGCGATGTTGCGCATGTGCTCCCGGGGGGTGTGGCTGCCCCCCAGGATGATGCAGTTGATGTCCGGCCCCAGCAGCTGGGCGTTGACGGACTTGAACAGCACCCCCTTGGCAAAATCCATGCCAAAGCGGGGCACGATGTTCTGCAGGCCCAGGCTGATGCCCTTCATGGTTTTGAAGGCCGCCCGCTTCAGGGCGCTCTGGGCCGCCACCTTCTTGTTGAGGCCGTTAGACAAACTGTTGGCCAGCACCGGCACGGCGCACAGGAAGTTCACCTTGAAGCGGCGCATGGTGGAGAGGATGGTCTCCGGCGAGCGGTCCTTGATGAAGACGGTCTCATAGCCGATGAAATTGCACCACATGACGCAGACCATGAAGCCGAAGATGTGGTGGAAGGGCAAAAAGGCCAGGTTCCGCTGCATGTGGTTGTTGACGATGCGGGGGTTGGCCTTGTGGAGCAGGTCGGAATTGAGCACCTGCTCGCAGATGGCCCGCTGGTCGTACACAAAGATGCGGCTGGTGGCGGTGGAGCCGGAGGTGCACAGGGCCACCTTGTCACCCCAGATGGGTTCAAAGCCCTGGGCCTCAGGGGCGCGGAACAGTTCGCCCGCGTCAATCTGCACAAAGTCTTCCGGCAAGTTCCGCTTGCCCGGGAAGATGACGCCGATGGCGCCGGCCTCCCGCATCATGTGCACCGTCATGTCGTCCGCCAGGGTGGCGTTTAAGAGCAGCGGGTTGAAGCCCGCCATCAGCACGCCCCAGAACATGGAGAACCACTCGCGGCAGGTGTCCACCTGGATGGCCAGGAACTGCCCCGGCGCCTGGCCCTTCAATTGCTCCCCCAGGTACTGGGCGTAGTTGAAGGCCTGCTGCCGGTAGTCGCCAAAGGTGGCGTGCTTCTCCTCATCCCCCTCCAGCCAGTGGGCGGCGATGCGCTCCGGGTTTTCGCAGGTGAGGTGGAAGATGGTTTTCAGGCTCATGTTCTGGCGCAATGCCTCGCAGCGCGCAGTGATATCGGTGGTCAGGCTCAATGGGACGCCCTCCTTCAACATATGGGACGGTCAGACCTTGTAATAATCCCTCAGGGATTTGAGAAACCATCTGCCCGGCAACACATCGTGCAGGACGATGGCAGCGTTTTCTTTCAGGGTGGTAACTTTCAGCCGCAGGGGCAGGCGCCGCCTGCCCATCACCCGGGCCAGCTTCCGGGCAAAGGCCGCCGGGCTGCCGCCCCCGGCCTCATCCCGCAGCACCACCTCCCGGGCCCGGGCAAAGCTGGCTTCATACAGGGGGGACACGGCCTGCGCGCTGGTGCGGTAGCGGCTGCTGCCTCCCTGGTGGTCCCCCGGCTCCACGATCATCACCTGGATGCCCTGGCCGGCCGTCTCCATGGCCAGGCATTCGCTGTAGCCCTCCAGGGCGTGCTTGGCCGCCACATAGGCGCTTTGGAAGGGCGTGGGCATAAGGCCGTTGACCGAGGACAGCATGACGATCTTGCCGCCCCGGCCCTCCCTCAGATAGGGCAGGGCCGCCTGGGTGAGGCGGATGCTGCCCATGAAGATGGTGTCCATCACCTGGTGGTATTCCGCCAGGCTGGTTTCCTCCGCCGGGCCGAAAATCAGGATGCCGGCGGCGTTCACCAGGGCATGGGGCGTGCCGCAAAGGCGGTGGGCTTCTTCACAAAAAGCCCGGACGCTGGCCTCATCCTGCACATCCAGGGCCAGGCGGTGGATGCCGCCCTGCTGCCCCTCCTGACCTGCGAAGGAGCGGGCACCGGCCACCACGGTCCAGCCGGCAGCCTGCAGCGCTTCCGAAGCCGCCTTGCCCAGGCCGCTGGAGGCGCCGCTGAGCCAGACTACTTTGTTAGCCATCCTAACCTCCTCCCGCAAAGTCTTCAACAGTTTATCCCATTCTGTCCATGAATACAAGCAGTGCGCCGGATGCCGCGGCCTGCCATAGCCGCAATCCCCATGCCTGATAACCCCGCTGGTTTTGCGCCGGGAGCGCCGGATGAACAAAGAAAACAATTTTGGTACAGGATTGCACCGGAACCGGCCTGCTCCAGGCCCTTGACAGGACCATGGGCCATGGGCTACCATAAGGATGTTCACAAAAGCGTTTTCGATAACCATTTCCTGCAAGTTTTCGTCCGCGAACCTGGAAGGAGGGACAGCGTGAAAGCCAACATCAGCGACGTGGCCCGCCTGGCCGGCGTCAGCATTGGCACGGTGTCCCGGGCCTTCAACGACTATCCGGACATCAGCCCGGCCACCAAGGAGAAAATCAAGGCCGCCGCCCGGCAGCTCAACTACAAGCCCAACGTCAGCGCCCGGAATCTCTCCGCCAAGAAGCCCCCCAACATCGGCCTCATCATGTCGGGCCTCCTGGAGGTCAACCCCCTGGACAGCAACCCCCACCAGCAGCTGCAGGGCATCTTCGGCTACGCCCTTCACCAGCACCTGGAGCTGGCCCTGTACGCCACCGACTCCAAGGAGCAGCGCAGGAGCAGCTTTGTGGAGTTCTGCGCCACCCACAACCTCTCCGGCACCATCCTGTGCGGCATCAGTTTAAGCGACCCCTACCTGCAGGAGCTCATGGACGCCCCCATTCCGACAGTCAGCATCGACGTGCCCCTCAGCAGCCCGCACACCGGCTGGGTGTCTGTGGACAACGTGGCCGCCATGCAGGACCTGACCCGGGCCATGCTGGCGCTGGGCCACCGGAAGTTGCTGGTCATCGCCGGCAGGCCCGATGCCGCCATCAACCAGGACCGCATGCTGGGCGTGCAGGCAGCCCTCAAAGAAGCAGGCCTGCCCTTTCCGGGGGACCGGGTGCTGTACGGCGATTTCTCCCGGGAGCAGACCCGCGCCCTGCTGTCCCGCCAGCTGGCACAGAGCGGCCTGGATGGCGTCACCTGCATCCTGTGCTTCAGCGACCTCATGGCCATGGGCGCCCTGGAGGCCCTGAAGGAGGCCGGCGTCCAGGTGCCCGGCCAGGTGTCCGTCACCGGCTTTGACGACCAGCCCATCGCCCAGGTGCTCAACCCGCCCCTGTCCACCCTGCGCCAGGACATGCGGCAGATAGGCTGGGAAGCCGCCGCCCTGCTGCACCGGATGATGACGGCAGACGCCCCCGGCAGCCACCTGGTGCTGCCCCATGACATCATCCTGCGGGGCACCACCGGCCCCGCCCCAAAACCGATTGACAAAGGCGGCGACTGACCGCCTTTGCACATAGAACTTTTTTAAGGAGGAACCCATGAAAAAACTGCTGGCCCTGTTGCTGACCCTTGCCCTCCTGCTGTCCCTTGCGGGCACAGCCCTGGGGGCGGACGTGGTGGAGCTGAAAATCCCCCACTACAAATCCGGCGAGAACGTCGGCGCCATCTTCTTCCTGCCCCAGGTGGAGCGCTTCAACCAGCTCTACGAGGGCAAGTACAAAATCATCATTGAAGAGCTCACCCAGGACATGTACGCCGAAAAGATGAAGCAGCTGGGCCAGCAGGGCAAGCTGCCGGCCTTCATTGAAGGCGGCGAGATGGAGTGGATTGAGCGCTCCGTCATCCCCAACAACCAGTTCTTCGACTGGGCCCCCTACCTGGAGGCCAATCCGGAGTTCAAGGCCATCCTGCTGGAAGACAGCCTGGCTTTCAACACCCTGGAGGACGGCCGCGTCTTCTCCATCCTCATGCCGGTCACCCGGCCCATGGGCATGTACTACAACGAGGACATGGTGACCTTCTCCAAGGCCCCCGGCGAGTTTGCCAACTGGGACGAGTTGGTGGCCGAGCTGGGCGACAACAAGATGGCCTTCATGACCGGCGAAAACGCCTGGACCACCATGCTCACCTACTCCTCCCTGATCGCAGCCCAGGAGGGCGGCGCCGAACTGATCAGAAACAGCATCCGGGACAAAATCTATGACTTCAACCAGCCCATTATCTTAAAGGCCACGGAGGAATTGCAGAAGCTGCTGCAGAACAACGCTGCCGCCTCCACCGTGGGCGCGGTCTATGCCGACGCCGCCAACACCTTCATGTCCAAAAACGCCGCGGTCATCGCCAACGGTTCCTGGATGGTGGGGGATTTCCTGCCGGAGAACAACAACAAATGGTCCAACGGCTTTGACGGCAGCACCGTGAGGGGCGCGGTCTTCCCCGGCAACGTGGCCCTGGCCAACAACTCCGGCTATTCCTGGTGGATTCCCGCCACGGTGAGCCCTGAGGAGCAGGAAGCCGCCCTGGCCTTCATCACCTTCATGTGCTCCCCCGCAGAGCTGGAAGCCTACATGCTGGCAGAGGGCGGCATCGCCCCCAAGATGGAAACCAGTGACGCCTACAAGGCCAAGGCCCAGGAAAATGCCCTGCTGTATGAGTATGTCAATGCCGTGAACGCAGACACCATCCTGGCCCCCAGCTTCGGCGACGCCATCCCCTCCTCCATCGCCAACACCGAGTTTGGCAAGCTGCTGCCCAAGTTGATTGACGGCAGCATGACCCCGGAGCAGTTCTGCACCGAGCTCACCAACAAGGCTGCGGAATCCCGCATCGACTAAGGTTTTCTCCCGGGACTGCGGCAGCCAGCTGCCGCAGTCCTGATTTATTTCCTCCGGTTCTTTCCTCAAAAGGAGGTGCAAGATGATCCTCAAGAATTATTCCCGCATCGAGCGGAAGCAGTTCCCCAAGGTCTACCTCTTCCTCCTGCCCACCCTGACGCTGTTTGTGCTGTTTTACCTGATGCCCATCATCACCGTGTTCACCACCTCCTTCACCCGGTGGGACGGCTTTTCTTCCCCGGTGTTCAACTGGTTCAGCAACTACCAGCGCCTGTTCCGGCAGAGCAGCTTCTTAATCGCCCTGAAAAACTTTGTGCTGTGGTCCTTGATCGCGGTCTTCGGCCACGTGGGCTTCGGCGTGATGATTGCCTTCTTCCTCTACCGCAAACCCCGGGGCTGGAAGATTGTGCGCTCCACCTTCATGATCCCCAACGTCATCTCCGCCGCGGCCTGGGCCATGATTTACAAGTTCATCTTCAACAACGACTTCGGCGTGCTCAATTCCCTCATCCGCAAGGTGCTTCCGGGCTTCAACGTCAACTGGTTCTACCAGTCCCCGGCGGCCTTCTGGGCGGTGGCCTTCACCTGGCTGTTCTACGCCGTCATCGTCACCCTGGTGGTATTGGGGGACCTGATGGCCATCCCCAAGGAGACCATGGAAGCGGCGGAGATTGACGGCGCCAGCGGCATGCAGCTGACCCGCTTCATCAAATTGCCCCTGTGCCGCAACGCCATCGGCACCTCCATCATCCTGTCCATCACCTCCCGGATTGCCATGTATGAGAACATCGCCCTCACCACCAGGGGCGGCCCGGGGGACGACACCATGGGCCTGGCCCTGATCCTGGTGAAAAACATCACCGACTACAACTACGGCATGGCCAATGCCACGGCGGTCATCATGTTCTTGATCGGCATCCTGACCCTGCTCATCATCAACCGCATGTTCCGCATGAACGAGCCGGTGTAGGAAAGGAGGCAGGCAGATGAAACGCAAGCAGACAACAGGCAGCATCCTGTTCAAAATCTTCATGTACTTCACCCTCATCTTCACCGTGGTGGTGTCGGTCTACCCCATTCTGTGGGTGATCTTCTCCTCCTTCAAGTCCAACGCCGCCATCCTGTCCTCCCCCTTCTCCCTGCCGGACACCTTCAACTTCAACGCCTATGCCTCCGTCCTCAACCAGTATTCCTTCGGGCTATACGGCTGGAACTCCCTGTTGATTTCCACCTTGTCCACCCTCCTGGCCCTCACCTTCTTTTCCATGAGCGCCTATGTGTTTGCCAAGTTCCGCTTTCCCTTCAAGGGCCTCATCTATGTGCTGTTCACCATCACCCTGCTGGTACCCGGGCACACCAAGACCCAGCCCATCTTCTCCCTCATCATGAACCTGAACCTCTACGACACCAAGACCGGGCTGGGGCTGGTTTACCTCTCCGGCGGCATCGCCATGAGCCTTTTTGTGCTGCGGGCCACCTTCATGGCCGTGCCCATGGAGCTCAACGAGGCGGCGGAGATTGACGGTGCAGGCTTTTTGCGCACCTTCGCCCAGATCAACCTGCCCCTGGCCAAAAACGGCCTGGCCACCGCGGGCATCCTCATGTTCCTGGGCAACTGGAACGAGTACTACTTCGCCGCCCTCCTCACCTCCTCCCCCGGCAACCGCACCCTGCCGGTGGCCCTGGGCTTCTTCAACCAGGCCTTCTCCTACGACTACACCCGGATGTTTGCAGCCCTCACCCTGGTGATCCTGCCGGGCATCATCATCTACATGTTTGCCCAGAACCAGGTGCAGGCCAGCATCGCCTCCACCGGCATCAAGGGATAAACAACCCCCACGACACGACAAAGGATGAAAACGATGATCAGATACGACAGGGGCCAGGGGCCTGACGCCAACTGGATTGTGAGTGAAGGTGCCTTCGACAGCCGATTCCTGGGCAAGTGTGAAGCCATCTTTGCCCAGGGCAACGGCTACCTGGGCCAGCGCGCCGCCCTGGAGGAGGACTATGTGGGCCAGACCCGCAACCTCTTTGTGACAGGCACCTTCAACCGCTTTGCAGAAAGCGAGGTCACCGAGTTGCCCAACCTGCCGGACCTCACCCGGGTGCGCATCCTGGTGGACGGCCGGCCCTTCTCCATGGACCGGGGGCGCCTGTTGGCCTACCACCGCAGTCTGAACCTGAAAACCGGTGAGGTGGTGCGGGAAGTTGAACTGGAAACCCCGGAGGGCAAGCGCCTGGCCCTTGAGGCCCGCCGTTTTGTGTCCCTCAAGGACGAGCACCTCCTGGGCTTCCGGCTGTCCATCACCGCCCTTGCAGGCAACCTGGACCTGCGCCTGGAAAGCGGCATCAACGGCCAGGTCACCAACACCGGCAGCCAGCACTTTCAGGAGGGGGACAAGCGCCTGCTGAAAGGCCGCTTCCTGCGCATGACCAGCACCACCACCCAGTCCGGGGTCGTTTGCGCCCTCCATGCCGTCCACAGCTTCCGCCTGGATGGCCAGCCCCTCCCCGATGCCCCCCACCCGGTGATCGACCGGCGCAGCCTCCTGATTCAGCAGGACGCCAGGCTGCAGGAAGGACAGACCCTGGTGATGGAGAAGCTGTGCAGCGTCCACACCAGCCGGGACCTGGCCTGGCACGGCCAGGACATCTCCCCCGCCGACATCGAGGAAGGCGGCCTGGCCAGCATCAGCTGGGCCGCAGACCTCCGCTATGAGGGCCTCTTTGACCGCAGCCGCGCCGCCTGGGCCCGCCTCTGGGACAACCAGGACATCGAGGTGGTCTCCGACAGCGGCTTTGACCAGCTGGCCCTGCGCTTTGCCCTGTATCACCTAAACATCATGATCAAAAAGGACGATCCCCGGGTGGGCGTTGCCGCCAAGGGCCTCACCGGGGAGGGCTACAAAGGCCATTCCTTCTGGGACACCGAGATTTTCATCCTGCCCTATTTCACCTTCACCCAGCCCGAAGCCGCCCGCAGCCTCCTCACCTACCGCTACCTCACCCTGCAGGGCGCCCGGGACAAGGCCCGGGAGAACGGCTACACCGGCGCCATGTACCCCTGGGAGTCCGCCTGGCTCACCGACGGCGAGGTGACCCCCCTCTGGGGTGCCGCGGACATCGAGACCGGGGAGCCCATGAAGATCTGGACCGGTATCATCGAGCAGCACATCTCCGCCGACATCGCCTACGCCGTCTGGCAGTACTACGAAGCCACCGGCGACGCCGCCTTCATGGCGGAGATGGGCTACGAAATCATCCTGGACACCGCCCGCTTCTGGGCCAGCCGGGCCACCTGGAACGAGGAGAAAGCCCAGTTTGAATACCTGGGGGTCATCGGGCCGGATGAGTACAAGGAACATGTGGACAACAACGCCTTCACCAACTACATGGCCGCCTGGAACATGAAGAAGGCCCTCCGCATCATCCGGGACCTGCGCCAGCACCAGCCAGACACCTACAAGCGCCTCAACCAGCTCCTTTCATTGGACGCAGCAGAACCGCAACTCAAAAAAATGCTGGAGGGTCTCTACCTGCCCCAGCCCAATCAGGAAGGCATCCTGCCCCAGTTTGACGGCTATTTCGACCTGGAGACCATCGACCTGGCCCCCTACAAGGCCCAAGCTGACGTGGGCAGCATCTACCGGGACTACAATAACACCCGCCTGCGCCAGATCCAGGTGGCCAAGCAGGCTGACGTCCTGGTGCTCTTCTTCCTCCTGGAGGAGCTCTTCCCCCAGGCGCTCAAGGAGCGCAACTACCACTACCACGAGGCCCGCACCCTCCACGATTCCTCCCTGTCCAAATCCACCCACGCTGTTTTGGCCAGCGACCTGGGCCTCCACGACATCGCCTACGATTTCTTCCTGGGCAGCGCCCGCATCGACCTGGGCCCCAGCATGCGCTCCTCCGACATGGGCATCCACGCCGCCGCCATGGGGGGCATCTGGCAGGCCGCCGTCTACGGCTTTGGCGGCATTCGCCAGACCGCCAGCCACCTGCGCATCGCCCCCCACCTCCCCGCCAGCTGGCACAGCCTGCGCTTCCCCCTGGTCTACCAGGGGCAGCCCCTCAAAATCCAGGTCTTTCAGGACCGCCTCCGCATCCAGCATCTGGGGGACAAGCCCCTGCAGGCAGAAATCTGGGGGCAGCAGCGGGAGATTGCACCGGGGACGGTGTTGGAGGTGGAGAAGGAGGGGTAGGGACGGGGATGGGGATGGGGACGAAGACGAGGACGGGGACGCTTACCTTTTTTGAAAAAAAGGTAAGGCCAAAAAACTTTAACAGGGATGTAAATAGGGTTGTAAATTGAAGCATTAGAAAGCAAAAGACAGCGCCTCGTGGTTGAGGCGCTGTTTGTGCATAACAGGATAAATCAGTCTGTTGCTTCCCTCAGGAAGAGGATATCATCCATCAGCTGCTCGCCCCGGTCGTTCACCGGCGCCAGGGCCACGGCGCCGATGAAGTGTTTGAAGGAGATGTCCGTTGTGAACACCCGGGGCGCGCCCTCCCCCTCCTGCGCCATGGGCGGGATCCGGGCCATCAGCTTGTGGTTGATGTACAGGTCAAAGGCGGTGATGTCCGACACCGTGGTGTAGCCCGGGTCGAAAGCCAGGCTCACAAAGGCGGTGAACAGGTCAAACACCTCTTCCCTGACAACCGCGCTCACCGTCAGGCCCCGCTCCAGGTGCCGGCTGCCGTTGTAGGCCCGGTCCCCCTGCTCCCCCGGGCCGAAGGCGTCAATTTCCAGTTTCAAATACTGCGCCTTCACATAGCCCGTTTGATCCCCCGCCCGCACGATGCGCCATTCGTTGATCTCCCCCATCACGATGACCCCCTGGCCTGCATCCATCTGGGCCAGCACATGGGCGTTGTCAAAGGGCAGCTCCAGCAGGGGCAACTGCGCCTGGCCCCGGGGCGGCTGCACGCTCATCACCTGGGTGAAGGGGCGGATCTGCTCCACATCCTCCCCCTTGTACAGATAGTCCTTCGACACATAGCCCATCTGGTGGGCCGCCTTCACCTTGGGCCAGTTGCGGTCTGTTTCTTCGTACAGGGGCATCACAAAGCCGCCCTTCAGCTGCAGCATCATGGCGGAATCCTTGCGCTGCCCCTCCCGCAGGTTCAGCATCCCCCCATTGGGGCTGTACACCGCCACATAATACAGGGGCTGCGGCTCCCCGGTTTCCCTGCTGTACAGCAGGTGCTCCACCTGTTCCATGTCCGGGGCCACCTGCTCGGCCGGCGCGGCCAGGGGCAGCAGCAGGGCCAGGGTCATCATCAGCAGCAGGGTCGTTTTTACAGGTTTCATCATGGTCCTCCCGATTGCGTTCTCACCCATCAAACGCAGCAGGGGCCTGGTTTCGTCCCCGCTGCCCACAGAAAAAGCCTGGAAGGCGGCAGGCGCCCTCCAGGCTGATGGGGTGCAAGGATTATTCGAACAGGCCGATGGCTGCCCGGGTGAGCAATTCCGCCCCCACCCCGGTGGCGCCCAGGGGGGCCTTGGCGCTGGCCTTCTCAGAATAGGCCGTGCCGGCGATGTCCAGGTGGCCCCAGGGCACGCCAAAGGCGAAAGCCTGCAGGAAGAGGGCTGCGGTGGCGGTGCCTGCCGGGCGGCCGCCGGAGTTTTTGATGTCCGCCCGCTCGGATTTGTTCTGCTTGGCCAGGTGCGGGAAATGGGGCAGGCGCCACACCTTGTCCCCGGAAGCCTCAGAAGCCGTGGACAGGGCCTGCCAGATGCCTTCGTCGTCCGCCACCACCCCAGTGATCTGGTTGCCCAGGGCCACCCCCACGGCACCGGTCAAAGTGGCGATGTCGATGATTTTGTCCGCCTTGATGACAGTGGCGGCATAGGTGATGGCGTCCGCCAGGGTGAGGCGGCCCTCGGCATCGGTGTTCACCACCTCGATGAACTTGCCGGCCAGGCTGCCGATGATGTCCCCGTTGCGGTAGGCATGGCCGGA
>DAITOE010000033.1:0-12515 GCA_036834245.1 Clostridia bacterium
GAGGATGAAGCCCTGGCCGTCTTCGGTGTGCAGGGAGATGACGCTGCTGTTGCGGATCATGATGCTGCCGTCCCCGGCCTTGTATGCGGCGGAAAAGCCGGTGATGACGTCCTCCTGGTTCACCAGGTAGTTGCCCCGGGCTTCGTAGCTGCCGGCAGCCTTGGTGACGTCGATTTTCAGGTAGGGGATGCCTGTGTCCGCCTGGGCTGCCAGGATGTCCTGCAGCTGCGGCGCGGTTTCCTGGTTGACGGCCTCCGCTTCGGACTGCACCTGCTCCCAGATGCCCTCGTCCTGGGTTTGCTCGATTGGTTTTACGCCCTGCAGCAGCAGCTCCGCCGGGGCCAGGTTCTTTTCATAAAAGCCTTCCTTCCAGTCGGGCATGGTCTGGTCCAGCAGCAGGGCGGCCACATAGCCCAGTTCGTAGCTTTCCTCGTCCGCAGCGGTAAACAGCACGTCCCGCTCAATGGCCTGCATGGCTTCCTTGAGCTGGGCTTCAGCGGACAGGTCCGGCTTCACCACAGCCCCCATGTTCTCAATATACCGGGCGGCGCCCTCCACGATGTCCGTGCCCCGGATGGCTTCGCTTTCTTCCGGGAACTCTTTGTGCCACCTGTCCAGCCAGAACCGGGCCTGGCCCAGCAGCAGGCTCCTGTGCTCGGGCTGCTCCAGGGCGGTGATGAGGTTTTGATAGATCATCATCCGGAGGTAGCGGGGCGCGGGGTTTAGGGGGTAGGCCTGGGCACGGCTGCCGCCTTCCTGGCCTGTGAAGGCATCCTGGTGGTAGAAATGCACCAGCTCGTGGGTGGCAGTGCGGTAGACCTGCTCCGCCTCCCCGGGCTGTTTGAGGCTGGCATCATCAAAGCTCATGGCGATGGCCGGGCTGCTTTCTATGGTGATGGCGCTGTAGCCACCGGGCTGGGGGGCTTCCAGGGCCTGGTATGCCGGGGCTTCCAGCGTCTTCATGCCTTCGGTGCCCAGCAGCCAGGCCTGCCGGGGCTGGCCGGCATCGTCCACATACATCAGCACCAGCCGGTGCTGCTCATAGTCGCAGCCGGGCCACAGGTTTTTGATATGGGGCCAGTGCCGGGACACCAGGGCCTGCACCTCCCGGGCGAAGTCCTCACTCTGGGCGTTTGCAGCCGCCAGGGCAGGCAGGCTGCCCAGCAGCAGACACAGGGACAGCAGCAGGCTTATCAGGGCTTTGCGTGTTGTGTACAGCTTGTGTTGCATCTCGGTTTCCTTCTTCCTGTCTGGATGTAGGGGCTTCCTGCAACAGTGTAAAAGGCTGATGTGACCAGCCTGTGAACAGGATTTGAACCTACTTTGTATGAATCCAGATTCATCGCCAGAACCAGCGTCCGCCGGTCATCCCTCAGGAAACATGCACTTAGATCCCGAATATCGTCTGCCGGTAGAATATTTTGCCCCGCCCTCGTCCAATCTGCATAAACCGGCAGAAAGGAAACGCCATGAAATCAAGACAATTCATCCCCTGCCTCCTGGCAAGTGTCCTCCTGGTCATCCTCCTCACGGCCTCCGCTCAGGCGGGCAGCCTGGCCCTGGCCTTGCCCCAGGAGGCCGGGGTTGACCACATGTACTCAATCGCCCGGGACGGCGAGCGGGTCTATGCCATCAGCTTGCGCCCCAACCTCTTCCGCTTCGACCCGGGGGACAGCGCCCTCATCCCCCTCACCTGGACCCACAACCAGGAGCAGCAGGGCAATGACAGCGTCCTGGGCATCTGCGTCATTGAGGGCGGCGTCTACCTGCTGCAGTACCAGGACCCGGTACTGAAGCTCATCTACACCGAAAAACAGGGCCTGCCCGCCACCATCACCATCCCCTTTGCCCGGGATGTGAAGGGTGCCAGCCGGAGCAGCGACATCCGCCACCTGGAGTACGACGGCCAGTACCTCTGGTTCATGATGGACATCCGGGGTGACGACAGCTATTCCCTCTGCCGGTATGACCTGAAGCAGGACAAGGTGCACAACCATCCTGCAAGCCGGGGGATGTACGACTATGCCCTCCTGGCTGATGGCCAGGTCTTCCTGTCGGACAACATGTTCGAAAAAGGCAAGGTCTTTGGCCGCCTGCGCCTGTTGGACCTGGCTACCGGCAAGATTACAAGACAGCTGGACATCGACCAGCGGGCCGAGGCCCTGGTCCAGGACCCGGAAGACGGCAGCCTGCTCTACCTCAGCCAGTCCGCCCTCTGGCGCTGGGACGGCCAGGGCCAGCCCCGGCAGCTCCGCAAAATGCCTGTCAACGGCAACGGCATGAGCAACCCCGGCATCATGCTGCAGGGCAGGCACCTCAGCGCCTACAACACCGGCCTCTTCCTGGCAGCCCTCAACCCGGAGCAGGGGGGCCGCCTGCACCTCATCGGCGACTTCCCGGGCAGCAGCCTCCACGGCGGGGCCTATGACAACTTCATGCTGGCCTACCCGGATGTGGACCTCAGCTTCCAGCACACCCCCTCCCAGAACGAAACCCTCTCCACCGGGGACCTGGGCCAGCGCATCAAAACCGGCATGCTGCCGGTGGATGTCATGCTGCTGAACACCCAGCTTTACGACCTGGCTTCCCTCATCAAAAAAGGCTACTGCCTGGACCTCACAGACGAGCCGGAGCTGCTGGCCGCCGTCCAGCGGATGCACCCCGCCATCCGGGACCAGGTGCTGGTGGACGGCAGGCTGTATGGCCTTCCCGCTACGGTGGGCGGCATCCGGGTGATGTCGTGGTTCCAGCCCCATGTGGAGCAGCTGGGCATCCATCCCCAAGACCTGCCCACCAGCCTGGAAGGCCTGGCAGAGATGGCCGGGGACTGGCGCAGCTGGTCAAAAGGCCAGGACATCCGCCCCTTCGAGGCGAAGGACGCAGCCCAGCTGCTCAAGGACCGCTTCATCAGCCTGTACATGGCCCATTGCTACAAGGAGGGCCTGGAGCTGGTGTTCTCAGACCCCCTCTTCTTAGGCGGCCTTGCCCAGATTGACGCTGCCCGCATCCCCAAGTTTCCGGACCAGCCCATGCTCCTGTCCAGCGGCAGCGGCTTCTTTCAGGAGGGCAGCGCCGCCTTCTCCCTCCAGGAAGGCGGCCCCAAGGTGCAGCCCGCCCGGATGGAGGTGTACATCATCAACGCCCTGTCGGAGAACCAGGAGCTGGCCCGCCAGTACCTGCGCCTGGCCCTCAGCAGCCAGCAGCCCCGGCTCAAGGCCAGCCTGTATGCCGACTGGACCCAGCCCGTGGAGCAGTCCGACTACCAGACATGGCTGGATGACATCGAAAAAGAGGAGGCCCGGCTCAAAGCCGCCGTGGATGCCGAGGCCAAGGACAGCCCCGCCCACAGGGCCGCAAAGGAGCGCCTGGAGGCCCATCGTGCCCAGGTTAAAGCCCAGGAAGTCTACCGCCGCTGGCGCGTCTCCCCGGAGGCCCTCCACAACTACCAGCAGCACATCGCGCCCCACATGGTCTTCCCGCCCATCAACCCCTTCACCAGCTACAACGAGCCCGGCGGCGAAGCCATCTACAACGACATCCGCCGCTACCTCAAAGGCGGCATCAGCGCAAAACAGCTGGCCGAGATCCTGGACCAGAAGGTCCGCCTCATGAAGATGGAGGAGGGGGAGTAGGGACGGAGGACGGAGACATCGGGAACCACGGAGACGCCGGGGGCTTCTTGAAAGAAGCCCCCGGACCCCCAAGAACTTTGGAATTTTTATGTTGACATTTAATGTTTGAATAGATACCTGATTTTGAAACTATGCTGTTGTTGATTTAGATATAGTTCCGGGGTCCGGGGTCAATGACCCCGGGCAGGGGTTTGGGGGTGCAACCCCCAGGCGTTCCCCGGTCCCCATCCCCTTATTTCTTCAACCGCAGCAACCGCGCCAAACCCTGACGCAGCTGGCCGTTGGCCAGGTCCACCAGGCCCTGAACCTGGTGGATGTTGAGGATGCCGGGGCGGAACAGGACCAGGGCGCGGACGGGGCTGGTGACCACGGTGTTCAGCATCATCTTGAATTCGGGGTTGCTGTCATCCGCTGTGCCGGGGATGCGCCAGGCCAGGCTTTTTTTGATCAGCCCGTACAGGATGCGGCACAGCCTGCTGTCCTGCGCCAGCTCCAGGAGGTTGTTGTCCAGGTGGTAGGTGCCTTTGCGGCTGGGAACGAAGTCTTTATAGGGGCCGTAGATGCTTTCAAACTGCTGTTTGCCGGGGACGCCTTTTAAGTCATAGTACCAGGGGTCGCAACTGCTTTTTGCAGCCTTCACGCCGGGCAGCAATAGTTCAGCGCTCAAGCGGATGTCCCGGCTGCTGGCACCCAGATGGAGGACGTACATCCCTTCCTCCACCTGCCATTCTTTTGCGCTTTCGTTGTAGAAGGCGAAGCTGCGCGCATTCAGGGGCAGCGTCACCTCGGTTTCCTCTCCGGGCTGCAAAAACACCTTCTGGAAACCCTTCAACTCGTGCACCGGCCGGTACACGCCACCGGTCTGAGGCGCCACATACAGCTGCACCACCTCGGCGCCGGCCCGTTCCCCGGTGTTTTTCAAAAAGAGCCGGGCCTCATAGTCGTAGGTGCCTTTCTGCACCAGGCGCAGGTCCCGCCAGGAAAACCGGGTGTAGGACAGGCCGTGGCCGAAGGGGAAGGCCACGGGGATGCCGGCGCTGTCAAAATAGCGGTAGCCGGCGAACATGCTTTCATAATAGGGCACCTGCTGGGGCGTTTTGGTGTAGTAGCTGCTGCTGATTACATCGTCATACTGGCGGGGATAGCTTTCCGCCAGCCGCCCGCCGGGCTCCTTGATGCCCAGCAGCACATCCGCTGCGGCCAGGCCCCCGGCCTGGCCGCCCAGGTGGGTCAGCAGCACTGCCCGGGCCTGGTGCAGCCAGGGCATGGCCATGGGCGCGCCCCCGGTGAGCAGCACCACGATGTTGGGGTTCACCCTGTGCAATGTCTCCATGAGGGCGGTCTGGTTGCGGGGCAGGGCCAAGGTGGTCCGGTCAAAGCCTTCGCTTTCATACAACTCGGTGAGGCCGATGCACAACACCAGGGTGCCGCCTTCCTGTGCCAGGGCCAGGGCCTCCTGCGCCAGCTCCGGGTCCTCTTCATCCGTCAGCCGGTAGCCCTGGGCATAGCGGTATGCCACGCCGTGCTCCGCCAGCCCTTCCAGCAGGCTGGACAGCCGGGTGGGGTTCACCTGGGAGGAGCCGGTACCCTGGTAGCGGGGGGTGTCTGCAAAAGCGCCAATCACCGTGAGGGGTTCGCCTGCCGTCAGGGGCAGGATGTCCCCCTCGTTTTTCAGCAGCACGGCACATGCTGCGGCCACCTCCCTTGCCAGTTGGTGGTGCTGATGGAACAAATCCCCCGGCAGCCCTGCCGCCTCCTGATGGGTGCAGCGCTCCACCAGGGCCAGCACCCGGTCCGCCATCTGGTCCACCAGGGCCTCCGCCAGGTCCCCGGCCTGCACCGCCGCAATCACCTCCCGGTCAAAGCGGCCCTTGCTGTCCGGCATTTCCAGGTCCAGCCCGGCTTTGATGCTCTGTACCCGGTCGTTCATGGCGCCCCAGTCGGTCATGACAAGGCCGGAAAAGCCCCATTCCTCCCGGAGGATGTCCGTCAACAGCACCCTGTTGTCGCTGCAATATGTGCCGTTCACTTTATTGTAGGCGCACATCAGGGTGGCCGGGTCCGCTTCCTTCACCGCCATTTCAAAGGCGGGCAGGTAGTATTCCCGCAGGGCCCGCTGGTCCACCAGGCTGTCGCTGCCCAGCCGGCCCGTCTCCTGGTTGTTGCAGGCGAAATGCTTCAGGGACACCCCCACCCCGTGGGCCTGCACCCCCCTGATCCAGGCGGCGGCCAGCTTGCCGCTTAGATAAGGGTCCTCGCTGTAATACTCAAAATTGCGGCCGCACAGGGGGTTGCGCTTCATGTTCACCCCCGGCCCCAGGATGACGTTCACCCCGGTGGCAAGGGCTTCCTTCCCCAGGGCATCCCCCACGGCCTGCAGCAAACCCGCATCAAAGGAGGCCGCCAGGGCGCTGGCCGTGGGGAAGCAGGTGGTCTGCACGCTGGCGGACAGACCCAGGTGGTCCCCCTGGTTGGTCTGCTTCCGGAGGCCATGGGGGCCGTCCGCCAGGAAGATGGAGGGCACCTGAAGGCGGGGGAGGGGCTTGGTGCGCCAGTAGCCCAGGCCGCTGCCCAGGGCCACCTTCTCCTTCAGGCTCATCTTCTTGATGGTGTCTGCGTGCTTCATGCTGCCGTCCATCCTGTTATCAATACATCTTGGCCGTGCTTTCAAAGGGCTTGGTGTCCAGGCCCTGCTCCCTGGCCCAGGCCTTCCCGGCGCCGGCCCAGAGCATGCCCCGCTCCATCATGAGGGCAGCGGAAGGCGCCTTGTCAAACACGTCGTCGTGGTGGCCCAGGGAGGTGTAAAACACCCGGCCCAGGCCCCAGAATTTGGTCCAGGCCACCGGCATGTCCACCGGCTTGTTGCTGATGTGGTAATAGGGCACTGTGGGGAAGCGGGTGGTGGCCAGCACCTCGATGGCCGGGTCGATGTGCAGGTAGTAGTGCTCGCTTTTGACCTCAAAATCGTTAAGCCCTGCCACAATAGGGGAGGAGCCCTGGCAGATGTTCACGGTATACTGCACCCCGTCGCCCCCCGGGTGGCTCACCCACTGGCCGCCGGTGATGAACTGCCACTGGGTGTCGTTGCGGAAGGCATCACACATCCCCCCGTGGCAGCCGGCCAGGCCCGTGCCTGCGCCCACCGCCTTGGCGATGTTTTCAGAGTGTGCAGGGTCCAGGCTGCCCATGGTCCAGCAAAACACCATCAGGTCAAGCTGCATCAGGTCCTCAAGGTTGCCCAAAGGATCCAGGCTGTCAAAGATCTGGGCCTCATAGCCGTTTTTGGTGAGCATGTCGTAGAAGCGTTTGCTGGTTAAATGGGGCTCGTGCCCGTCCCAGCCGCCCTGGAAAATCCACGCTGTCTTCATTCCGTCCTCCCTGCCTTTGTCGTTTTGATCAGTTGCCCCCATTCTACAACAGATGGCCTTTTCTTGCCACATGCCGCCCACATGGGGCATGTTTGCAGCGTGTCACCTCGGGTATATATGAAATCACCACAAGCTTGGCCCCAAAGGGCCTGACCTACAGGAGACTGTCATGAAGAAAAAGACGCTGTTACGCATTATGATTCCTTTGTTTATTCTGGCCATCGCCGGCGGCCTCTGGCTAGCCAAGAACAACGAGCGCCAGCAGGCCCAGGCCAGGCAGGAGGCCCTGACGGCGGACAACCCCGCCTTCCGCCTCACCGAGACCAGCGTGGACCTGGACAGCTATCTGAGCCACCAATTGCCCCTCATCCTGGACTTCGGCGCCGAGGACTGCCCCCCCTGCCAGGTGATGCGACCCGCCCTGGAAAAAGCCCATGCCGACCACCTGGGCCGCGCCGTCATCAAGTTCTTTGACGTCTGGGAGCACCCGGACGCTGCCCGCGAATACCCCATCATGGTGATTCCCACCCAGGTCATCTTCAACGCCGACGGCAGCCCCTACGAGCCCAGCGAAGAGGTGCGCTCCGCCCTGGATTTTGAATACTACAACTACACCGGGACGGAGGACCACGCCCTCACCGTCCATGTGGGCATCCTGGATGAAGCGGATTTCCAACTCATCCTCGCGGACATGGGGGTCCGGTATGAATGAGATCCTGGACACCTTCAGCCGCCTCCTGGGCCAGAGCCTGTGGCTGGCCCCTTTGATTGCCCTGGCAGCCGGGGCCGTCACCTCCCTGATGCCCTGCTCCCTGGCCTCCATCCCCCTCATCATCGGCTACGTGGGCAGCGACACCAGTGAACAGGACCGCAGGCGCCCCCTGAAACTCTCCCTCACCTTCGCCCTGGGCCTCACCCTCACCTTCACCGTATTGGGGGTGGTGGCCGCCACCGCCGGCGTCCTCATGGGCAGCGCACAGCGCTGGTGGAACCTGGTGCTGGGGGTCCTGATGATCCTCATGGCCCTGCAGACCTGGGAGCTGTTCACCTTCATCCCCGCCAGCTACCTGGTGAGCAAAACCAAGCGCCAGGGCTACGTCGGCGCCTTCATCGCCGGCACCCTGGGCGGCCTCTTCTCCAGCCCCTGCGCCACCCCCGTCCTCATCGCCCTGCTGGCCCTGGTGGCCGGCCAGGGACAGCTCCTCTGGGGCATCCTGCTGTTGCTGCTCTACGCCGTGGGCCACTCCGCCCTGGCCGTCCTGGCCGGCACCTCCGTGGGCTTCGCCCAGCGCATCACCAGAAGCGGTCAGTACGGCAAGCTCAGCCTGGCCCTGCGCCTGGTGATGGGCCTGCTCATCCTGGCCATGGGCCTGTACTTGTTGTACTTGGGGTTTTAAAACGGAAGAAACGACGGAGTTCTTGGGGGATTGCATCCCCCAACCCCCCAGCCCGGGGCGATTCGCCCCGGACCCCGGAATTTATCTAATTATCTAACGATTATCATTGTGAAAGCAGGTGGTTTAATCAACCTGCTTTTTGCTATGTTCGTTGCTGTGTCACCCCGCCAGCAAATCCAGGTAGCCCTCCTCGTCCGGCAGCTGCAGCAGGCTTTCTGCCAGGCTGTCCTGGTGCAGCCAGGCGTCCTGCAGCTCGGGGCTGGCAAACATCACCGGCATCCGGGGATGCACACGGCCCGGGTTGCCGGTGGCGTCCCGGGTTAAAATCACAAAGCCGGGCACCGGCCGGGCGGGGAAGACCAGGCCGGCCATGTGCAGCATCCCGCCCCCTTCCCGGGCAAACAGGGAGGGTTTTTTCTCCTGTGACCACTCGTAAAAGCCCCGGGCAGGCACCAGGATGCGCTGCTGCCGCAGCAGCGGGCCAAACATGGGGCTGGTGGCGGCGATCTCGCTCCGGGCGTTGATTAAAAGCCGCTTCATAAAAGCGGGCTTGTGGCCAAAGCGCATGGGAGCCAGCCCGTTTTTGGTGTACACCGGGGCAATCAGGCTGGGCACCACCTCCCCCAATTGGATGGTGATCTCCGGATGCTCCAGCATCAGCTGCTGCACCGCCTCCCGGAAGGAGAGGTTCTCATCCTCTGTGGTCACATGGTATTTGCCGCACATGATCATTCCTCCACAAACCAGCGCCGGTCCTCGTCCATATACAGGTACAGCCGGGTCTGCCCCACCAGGATGGTGTAGCGGATGCCCCGGCCCCCCTGCTTGGTGGCCCGGGCCTCCCGGCGCTCCGCCACCCGGGCGATGGGCAACAGCTCGTCCCCCCGCCTGAAAGCCTCCGGGGTGACAGTGCCGTTCACGTCCGTGCGGGCACGCACCCACACATAGGTCTTCCCTTCCATTTTACCCCCTTCCCCGCATGGCCCCCAGGGACTGCAGGTCATGGTCGTCCACCGGGTTCAAGTCCTGGGTGGCAGGCCTGCACAGCATCAGCCCCCGGCGGATGGCGTTGTGCCCCCAGCGGGAGCGGATGTCGTCCAGGGCCCCTTCCAGGGCCCGCTCCCGCAGGGCCTTGGGCGGCGTCCACAGGGGCAGCTGCACCATGTGCTCGGTGCTGTTCAGGTCGCTGCCGGACACCCCCAGGGAGCGCAGGGGCAAGTCCCAGGGGTAGTGGGCCCGCAGCAGGGAAAGGGCCGCCCGGGCGATGTCCGAGCCCGAGTCGCTGGTGGTGCCCAGGCGGCACTGGCGGATGATGCTGTGCAGCTGGCTGTCCCGCATCCAGACGGACACCGTGCGGCAGGCCAGCCGGTGGGCCCGGAGCCGGGCGGCCACGCTGTCCGCCAGCAGGTAGAGCACCGCCTTGGCCTCCTCCTCGTCCCGCAGGTCGTGGGGGGTGGTGGTGGAGTTGCCCACGGATTTGATCTCCTCCGCCTCCTCCGCGCACAGCACCGGGTCCTCATCCTCCCCCCGGGCGAAGCGCTGCAGCATCTCCCCGTTTTTCCCCAGCGCCGCGCGGATCAGGCCGTCATTGGCACAGGCCAGGTCGCCGATGGTGTACAGGGCCATCTGGGCCAGGCGGCGCCTGGTGGCCCGGCCCACATACAGCAGGTCGGAGGCCGGCAGGGGCCACACCTTGTCCCTGAAGTTGTCCGGGGTGATCACGGTGGTGGCATCGGGCTTGCGCATGTCCGATCCCAGTTTGGCAAAGACCTTGTTGTAGCTCACCCCGATGGACACCGTGATGCCCAGTTCCTCCCGGGCGCTGTTCCGGATCTGGGCCGCAATCTCCTCCCCGGACAATGCATGCCCCGTCACGTCCAGCCAGCTTTCGTCCAGGCCGTAGGGCTCCACCTGGTGGGTGTAGCGCCGGTAAATGGCCCGCATCTTCCGGGAATACAGCAGGTATTTGCGCTGGTCCGCCGGCACCAGGACCAGGGTGGGGCATTTCTGCTTGGCCTGCCAGATGGCCTCCCCGGTGAGGATGCCGCATTGCTTCGCCAGGGGGGATTTGGCCAGGATGATGCCGTGGCGCAGGGCCGGGTCCCCGCACACCGCCACCGGCTTGTCCTTCAGGGACAGGTCCTCCGCCGCCTCCACCGAGGCATAAAAGCTGTTGCAGTCGCTGTGCAGGATGCTGCGCACGGTCTCCACCTCCAAAAGGGAACAAATGTTCTTATTTGGAGTATAGCACCCCGGAGGCCTTCCTGCAAGGGCCGCGTCTACGCAAAAAAACGCCTGTCTCAAACGGACAGGCGGTGGCAGGCGCAGGGGAAATCTATGCCCCCCAGGCAACACAAAGGCTGTTTCAGCTTCTGCTTTGCTTGCTGAGGAAGGCAGAGGCGCCGTAGGACAGCAGGCGGTTGGTGAGCCGGGCCAGCTGCTCCGGGGTTTCCTGGAAATCCGTCAGAATCCAGCGCTCCACCACCCCGATGTTGGTGTAGGTGATGAAGGTGTACAGATAGTCCAGGGTGGCCTCATCCGTGGCGCCCAGCACCTTCTTCCAGTCGTCCAGGGCCCGGTCCCGGTAGACGTTGCTGATCTTTTTCATGAACTCCTTGTCGCCGAATTTGCCGAAGACCACCCGGGCCAGGTCCCGGTTGATGTAGATCACTTCATAGATGCGGCGCAGCAGGTCCGGCCCCGGCAGCACGGTATGGCTGTCCCCGATGAGCTGCATCAGGTCCTCATACAATTCGTTTTCAATCTTCTCCATCAGGTCGTAAACATCCTTGTAATACAGGTAAAAAGTGCTGCGGTTCACGTCCGCCATCTCGCATACCCGGGTGACGGTGATCTTGTTCAGCGGCGCCTTTTCCAGCTGGGCCAGCAGGCTTTCCCGCAGGGCCAGCCGGGTGTAGCGCACCCGGCGGTTTTCCTTCTTCTGGACAGAACGTTCCATAATGTCTCCTTAAAAACGCTTTGTTGTAAACTGACACATCGTGGTCATTTCGCGTCAAACTGGTGATTGAACGATACTTTGTTGAATTTTATGATAAACCTATGAAGTTTGTCAATGATGAATGCCTGAACCCCTGGGGGAGGTGGCAGCCATGCACTTAATCACCGGCGGCGCCGGCTACCTGGGCAGCGAGATCATCCGCCAGCTGACGGCAAAAGGCCATCAGGTGCGCGCCCTGGTGCTGCCGGGGGACCCCCTGGCGGCCCGTCTGCCAGAAGGCGTGGAGGTGGTGGAGGGGGACATCCTCAACCAGGCGGACCTGGCCCGCTTCTTTGACGCGGGGGCAGGCCCTTACACCGTCATCCACTGCGCCAGCCTCATCACCATGAGCATGAAGATGACGGACCGCATCTGGCAGATCAACGTCCAGGGCACCCAGAACATCATCGACGCCTGCCTGACATCCGGGGTGCAGCGCCTGATTCACGTGGCCTCCGTCCACGCCATCACGGAACTGCCCCAGGGCCAGGTGATGGCGGAGCCGGACAGCATGGCGCCTGAGCAGGTGGTGGGGGCCTACGGCCAAAGCAAGGCAGCGGCGGTGGGCCTGGTGATGGCCGCCCGGCGGGACCGGGGCCTGCCCGCCAACATCGTCTACCCCGCCGGCCTCTCCGGCCCCGGGGATTTTGCCAAGGGCAACCTCACCCAGATGTTCCTGGACTATATGAAGGGCTCCATCACCCTGGGGATGAAGGGGGGCTATAACTTCACCGATGTCCGGGACGTGGCTGCCGCCATCGTCACCCTGGCCCTTGCAGGCAAACAGGGGGAAGACTATGTCCTGGCCGGGGAATACATCCGCATCATGGACCTCATCGGCCATTTCCAGCGCATCACCGGGGGCAAAAAAGTCACGGCCTATTGCCCCATGTGGCTGGCCCGGGCCCTGCTGCCCGCCCTGAACCTGATTTATAAAATCCGCGGAGTGAAGCCGGTCTTCAGCAATTATTCCCTGTACACCATCGGCGCCAACGCGCTGTTTGACTCCGGCAAGGCGGCCCGGGATTTGAACTACCGCCCCCGGCCCATCGCTGAAACCCTGGAGGACACCGCCCGCTGGCTGATGGCGCAGAAGGAAAAACCGGTCTGAAAACATACA
>DAITOE010000034.1:0-12382 GCA_036834245.1 Clostridia bacterium
GCCGAGGTGCGCAGGAGCATCAGGCGCCCCATGGGGGCCCGCAGCCTGGACGGGGTCAAGCGGCGCACCCGGGCCGGCATGGGCCGCTGCCAGAGCGGCTTCTGCGCCACCCGGGTGATGGAAATCCTGGCGGAGGAACTGGGGGCGGATCTGCAGGCCGTCAGCAAGTCCGGCGGTAACACCTACCTGCTCACCGGCGGGATTGGAAAGGAAGACAAGCATGAGTGAAGCGCGCATCCCGGTGGACCTGCTCATCATCGGCGCGGGCCCTGCGGGCCTGGCAGCCGCCATCGCGGCCAAAAGGGCCGGGGTGATGGACCTTTTGGTGCTGGAGCGGGAGGACGAGCAGGGGGGCATCCTCAACCAGTGCATCCACAACGGCTTTGGCCTGCACCGCTTCAAGGAGGAGCTCACCGGCCCCGAGTACGCCGAGCGGGACATCAAGGAAGCCCGGGACCTGAACATCCCCGTGCGCACCGGCACCACGGTGCTGGCGGTCACCCGGGACAAGCAGGTGACAGCGGTGAGCCGGGAGCGGGGCATCGAGGTGTACCAGGCCCGGGCCGTCATCCTGGCCATGGGCTGCAGGGAGCGGCCCCGGGGGGCCCTGGCCATTCCGGGCAGCCGGCCTTCGGGTATATACTCTGCTGGCACGGCGCAGAAGCTGGTGAACATGGCCGGCTTCATGCCCGGGCGGAAGGTGGTCATCCTGGGCAGCGGCGACATCGGCCTCATCATGGCCCGGCGCATGACCCTCCAGGGGGCCCAGGTGCTGGCCTGCGTGGAATTGATGCCCTATTCCAGCGGGCTCAACCGCAACATCGTCCAGTGCCTCCAGGACTACGACATCCCCCTGATGCTGTCCCACACCGTTGTGGACATCCACGGCCGGGAGCGCCTCACCGGGGTCACCGTGGCCCAGGTGGACGACAACCGCCGGCCCATCCCCGGCACCGAGCAGGTCTTTGAATGCGACACCCTGCTCCTCTCCGTGGGCCTGATTCCGGAAAACGAGCTGTCCCTCCAGGCGGGGGTGCGGCTCTCCCCCGACACCCAGGGGGCGGTGGTGAACAACCACTTTGAAACCAACGTGAAGGGCATCTTCGCCTGCGGCAACGTGCTCCACGTCCACGACCTGGTGGACTATGTCAGCCGGGAGAGCATGCAGGCCGGCCAGGCAGCGGCCGGCTACCTGCAGGGCAACAAGGCCCCCTTCCTGCGCAGCCAGGTGAAGGACGGCCGGGGGGTCAGGGGCACGGTGCCCCAGCGCCTGGACATCCCCGAGGGGGAGGTCACTGAGGGGGTGGAGCTGATGTTCCGGCCTGACCGCGTCTACCAGAATCATTTCGTCACCCTGCGCACCCCGGAGGAGGTGCTGCTGTCCCAGAAGCGGCTCATCCTGACCCCCGGGGAGATGGCCGAGGTGAAGCTCACCCCGGCGATGCTGTCCCGTATCCGACAGACCACCCTGACCGTAGAAATCAACGAGGAAAAACAGACTTCATGACAGACAATGCCAACAAACAGATCCTGATCATCGGCGGCGTGGCCGGCGGGGCCTCCGTGGCCGCCCGCATGCGCCGCCTGGATGAGCATGCCGACATCACCATGCTGGAGCGGGGGCGGGACGTGTCCTTCTCCAACTGCGCCCTGCCCTATTTCCTGGGGGGCGAGATTGCCGATTCCGACACCCTCAAGCTGATGGACCCCCAGACCTTCTGGGACAGCTACCGCGTCCGGGCCCTCACCCATCACGAGGCCCTGGCCATCAACCGGGCTGAGAAGACCGTGCAGGTCAAGAACCTGCAGACGGGGGAAATGCTGGACCTGTCCTACGACACCCTCTTCCTGTCCCCGGGAGCCAGCCCCATCCTGCCCCCCGCCATCCCGGGCATCCGCTTGCCCCATGTGTTCTCCGTGCGCAACGTGGAGGACGTGGAGGGCATCGCCCGCTACCTGAGCGAGCAGAAGGTGCAGAAGGTGGCCGTCATCGGCGGCGGCTTCATCGGCATTGAGGTCATGGAAAACCTGGTGGAAAAAGGCCTCAAGGTCAGCGTCATCGACATGGCCCCCCAGGTGATGCTGCCCTTTGACCAGGACATGGCCCAGTTCCTCCACAAGGAGATCATCGACCACGGGGTGGAACTGATCCTGGACGACTGCCTGGACAGCATCCAGGAAGACGGGGTCACCCTGCGCTCCGGCCGCCAGGTGCCGGCCCAGGCCGTCATCATGGCCATCGGCGTCCGGCCGGAGATCGGCCTGGCCCAGGATGCCGGCCTCACCATCGGCGACACCGGCACCATCGCCGTCAACCAGATGATGCAGACCTCCGACCCCGCCATCTTCGCCGTGGGGGACGCCGTGGAGGTGAGCCACTTCCAGACCCGGCAAAAAACCAAACTGGCCCTGGCCGGCCCCGCCCTCAAGCAGGGCCGGGTGGCGGCCAACACCGCCACCGGGCACCCGGAGCTGGTGCCCGGGGTGCTGGGGGCCAGCGTGCTGCGGGTCTTTTCCTTAAACGCCGCCTCCGTGGGCTTGAACGAGCGCCAGTGCCAGGCCGAGGGCCTCAAGTACCAGGTGGCCTTTGTGGTGCCCACGGACAAGGTGGGCATCATGCCCGGCGCCAGCCCCGTCTTTTTCAAGCTCATCTATGAAACCGGCAGCAGCCTGGTGCTGGGCGCCCAGGCCGTGGGCCAGGGGGCGGTGGACAAGCGCATCGATGTCATCGCCACCCTGCTGCGCTTCAAGGGCAGCATCGTGGACCTCAAGGACCTGGAGCTGTGCTATTCCCCGGTGTTTGGCACCGCCCGGGACGTGGTCAACATGGCCGGGCTCGCAGCCTGCAACCTCTCCGACGGCCTGGTCCGCCAGGTGATGTTCACCGACATCCGCCGCCTGGTGGAAGAGGGCGCTGTCATCATCGATGTGCGGGAGGAGGACGAGTACGCCCTGGGCCACATCAAGGGGGCCATCAACATCCCCTTGAGCCGTTTGCGGGACCGCCTGGAGGACATCCCCCGGGACGTTCCCCTCTACCTCCACTGCCGCAGCGGCCAGCGCAGCTACAACGCCGCCCGGGCCCTGATGCAGCGGGGCTTCCGCGAGGTCTACAACATCGCAGGCTCCTTTGTGGCCCTGTCCTGGTACGAATACTACACGGACCGCACCCTGGGCCGGGAGCCCATCGTGACGGCCTACAATTTTGAGTAAGATGCTGCAGATGAAACCGCTGTACAGGCAGCTTCTTGCCCTTTCCCTGGCCCTGGTCCTGGCCCTGGGCATCGCTCTGCCCGCCCTGGGGGAGGCGCCGCCGCCCAAGGTGGTATTCCAGGCGGACGGCCAGCTGCTGCCGCCTCAGGACAGCGGCCTGTCCCTGTACGTCCTGCCCCTTCTGGGGGCGGACTGCATGCTGTTGCACGACCACGGCCAGTGGATGCTGGTGGACATGGGCCGGCGCAAGGACTACCCCCATATCAAGGAGCTGCTGGAGCGCCTGGGGGTTGACAAAATTGACATCGCCTTCAACACCCATCCCCATTCCGACCACATCGGCGGCATGGTGCCCCTCATCGAAGACTATCCGGTGGACCGCTTTGTCACCGTCTTCCGCAAAAACTTAACCGGCCCCTCCATCCTGCAAATCTCCACCATCAAGGCCCTGGACCGGGCCAAAATCCCGGTGGAACGGATGAACAGCGGCGACAGCTTCACCCTGGGCCAGGCTCAGGTGGAAATCTTCAAAACCAGCCACCAGAACGTCAACGGCGCCAGCGCCGTGCTGCGGGTCACCTACGGCGACACCAGCCTGCTCCTGGCCGCGGACATCAACCGGGTGGCCCAGGACCGCCTGGCCCACGACCACGGCAGCGCCCTGGCTGCCGACGTCCTCAAGTACCCCCACCACGGCCAGGAAAAGTTGGACGACGACTTCACCGAAGCCGTCAGCCCCGCCTTTGCCCTCATCACCAACGGCTCCATCAAGTCCGCCGACGGCCAGAAATGGCTGGGCCGCCACAACATCCCTTTCGCTTTTTCCACCTGGGGCGTCATCAGCCTCTACGCCGACGGCCAGACCATCCAGATCAGCCAGGAGCTGACGGATGAGGGCCGGGGCTATAAGGAGCGGTTTAAACCGCAGTAGGGGACGAGGGAAGGGGACGCCTACCTTTTTTGAAAAAAAGGTAGGGCCAAAAAACTTTGACAGGGTTGTTTCCGGACAAATAATCAAGCAAATAAAAAGCCCGGCAGTCATGATCAGCTGTCGGGCTTTCAATATAAATTCTAAAGTTTTTTGCGCACTTTTTTTCAAAAAAGTGCCGTCCTTCCCGTCCTAGCCCGCCAACCAGGCCAACGCCTTCTCCCGGTCCCGGGTGAAGTGGACGGTGTTGCCCAGGTTGCTCTCGTGGATATAGGCCTTCATGGCCAGGCTTTCGACGAGCTTGAAATTGCCGGTGACGGCCAGCTTCATCTGGTAGTTGGTGAACTTCTGGGCCAGTTCCCCGGCGAAGCCGCTTTTTAGGTCGAAGAAGCTTTCGTCAATGAGGCTGCGGTCGATGAGCACCCGGGAGACCTTGTGGTTGAAGGCCAGGTCCCCGATTAGGTCCAGCACCATCTGCATGCCCTTGAGGCTGTGGGGCTCGCCGGTCACTTCCGCAATCTGGGCACCCTGGTGGGTGAGGATCTGGATGTCCACGGCTCAGGCCTGCTTGTGCAGGGGGCGGATTAAGATGAAGGGGGTCAGCTCCTTGCCCTGGCCGGAGGGGTTGTCGGCCATGGCCTCCTGGATCTCCTCGTCTGTGAGGGGCGAGGCCTTGCTTTTGCCCAGCTGGTTGCGGTGGAAGTCGTTGGCGTCCATGATCACCACGGGGATGCCGGTCTTCCGGGTGAGGTCGTCGCACAGTTTTTCCGCGTTGGGGGGGTTGATGACGGCCAGCTCGTGGTACTCCTTAAAATCGGAGGCGGCATAGAAGCCGTCAATGCCGGCCACGTCATGGCCGCAGACCTTGTAAAACACGCCCTTGACGCCAAAGGGCTTGGTTACGGCGGAGAGGAAGGTGGCCAGCAGCACCCGGGGCAGGCCTGCGATGTCGATGGTCATCTGCAGCTTGTAGGGCTCGTGCATGCCGATGCCGGTGGAGTTGTGGGAGGCAAAGCGCCAGAGCAGATTGGCAAAAAAGCCGGGCTTCACGTCCTCCCGGGTCTTGACGGAGCCCACGCACATGCCCATCACCTTGGCGCCGAAGGACAGCAGGTCCCCTTCCTGGTACAGGGGCTTCACATAGCGCTCCAGGAGGGCGGCCTGGTCCTCGTGGGGCTTGACAAAATGGGTCTGGATGGCCAGGCGGTGATAGCGCCGGCCGGCATCCCCCTGGATTTCCCCCCGGTCGAAATAGACAATGCCGTCCAGCTCCCGGCGCTGGGAGGGCAGGTTCCTGGTTCCGTCTTCGCTCATATTCACTCCTGATTTCCTGAATAGATGGGGTAGAGGTAGCGCAGCATCCGCTGGGCCAGGACGATGGTGCCATGGTCCCGAACCTGGGAGCTGCCATTGTTGGTGATGACCACCACAAAGCCGCTTTCCGGCTCAAAGAACACGTTGTTGGAGGCGCCGCCCAGCATGCCCTGGTGGCCGTAGACGGTGTGCCCGGGCAGCACCCGGGTGTTGCGCTCCAGGAAGAGGCCGTAGGGGCTTTCCCCGGTGACGGACTTGCCCAGGGTGTGCTGGGGCTGGCGCATCAACTGCACCATCTCGGGGCTTAGGAGCTGCACGCCGTCCACGCTGCCGTCCCCGCACAGGGCCACCCCCAGCCGGGCCAGGTCCCGGGAACGGATGAAGAGGCTGCCCACCATGACCCGGTAATGGGTCTCGGGGGAGGGGAAGTCCTCGTAGTTCTCGTTGACATAGCGGCTGCCGGCCCGGGACAGCTTGCCGTTTTCGTACACGCTGGCCACGTCCTCAGGGCTCTTCAGCCAGGAGGCGGAGAGGGAGGCATCCATGCCCAGGGGCGCAAAGAGGCGGTCGGTCACAAAGCGGTTGAGGCTCAGGCCCGACACCTGCTCCACCATGCTGCCCACCAGGCCGGAGCCGAAGTTGGAATACCGGTAATTGCTGCCGGGCTGCACCTTTCGGAAATTGGAAGGGCGCCTGGATTTGGCGCTGAGCATCTGCTCCACGGTGGAGCGGAGGTTGTTGTAGCCCCCAGCCTCGGAGACGGAGCTGGTGTGGCTGAGCAGCTGCCGCAGGGTGATGGGGGTCTTGGGGTAGTGGGGGTTTTTAATCTCATAGCCAAAGACGGCGCTGATGTCCGCATCCAGGTCCAGGGTGCCGTCATCAATCAGCTGGAACATGGCCAGGCTGGAGGCCATCTTGGTGACGCAGCCCATCTTGAAATAAGTGTTCTCGTCCACCGGCAGCCGGCGGTTCAGGTTGCGGTAGCCATAGTCCCGGGCGTAGACCATTTCCCCGTCCTTCATCACCACCACGGAACCGCCCACAGTCTTGGACTTCCTGAAGATCTGGTCCACCTCGTTGTCAATGGCCTCCGTGTCCGGGCCGGCGCCCGCGGGGAGCACCGCCAGGAGGAGGCCCAGGACCGCCAGGAGCATCAGCAGCTTTCTCATACACACCTCAGGGCAACATGCCGTTTCATACCCATGCATTTTAGCAAATGCCCCTTCAAAGCGTCAAGGCAGGCAAGGCTTGACGCGGGGCGGGGCAGTGAATAGAATCAAACTGGAGCATTGTGGATAGAAATGGAGGGATTTTGTGGATTTTACGGGCCAATTGATCCTGGCATACCTGGAGGAGGACGACACCCGGCGGGTGCTGTTCCGGGTGCGGCCGCTGATTACCCGGGAAGGGGGCATCAACCCGGAGGACCTGGAGGAATTGGAGCAGGACGGCTTTTTGCGCATCGCGCCGGACCGCCAGGAGCAGCACAGCTTCAAGGAGCGGATGAGCTCCCTGGGCGAACTATGCCTCATCAACCTGACCCAGCCGGAAACCGCCATGGGCAAGGTGCGGGCCAACAAGAACTATGCCCCGGGCCGGGGGGAGAACAACCGCTATATTATCTATTCCGACGCCATCCAGGCGCTGCCCCACGGCATGGTGTATGAGGTGGTGTCCGAGGAGCGGCAGCACACCTCCCTGACCCGGCAGTACTACCTGCGCTCCGGCGGCCGCATTTCAGGCCCCCATTGCCCGGACGGCTCCATCGCCTGCCCGGATTCCCAGAGCCTGATGCCGGACTGCGAGCGCCTGTTTTATGTGGAGATGCCCGACGGCACCAGCCGGATGTTCTACTGGCCCCTGGTCCGTGATGAGCAGCAGGGGGAGGCGGCACCTGAGGCAGCTCCTCAAAGGGTGTCTGAGGAAGCCTTATCGGATCATCCTGCAACTGCCCTTGAAATGAGGCGGGGGTCTGACCTGATGGAAACGGCGGCAGAAGGCGTGCAGGAGGCGCTGCAGGCAGCCGGCTTCCTGGTGGATGCAGCCCGGGCCCGGCACCTGCTGCTGCTGTGCCTGCTGTTTGACCGGGTGCAGATCCAGGGGGAGAACCAGGCGGACGCCGGGCTGGCCGCCCGCTGCCTGGCCGGCCTTTTTCCTGAGGGCGCGGTGCAGCTGGAAGAAGCAGACGAGGCAGCCCTGACGCTGCTCACCGGCAGCGGCAAACCGGGCAAAAAGCTGCGCAAACGCTATCTGAAAGCGCCCTGGCCGGTGTGCGCGCTGGCGGGGGGCGACGGCTTTCCTGCCCTGACGCAGCCCCCGGCTGCTGTATTGAACCTCAAGGCCCTCAGGGCGGAGGTCAGGGCCTGCGAGGCGGATGAGGAGACAGCAGAGGCGCTGCAGCACCTGCTGGCGCAGGTTGAGGGGACGGAGCGCCGGCTGCCCCTGTATGTGCGGGGCCAGATGGCCCGCTTTGCCTGCGCTGCCCGCAGCCTGGGCAGCAGCCAGGAGGCGCTGGCTGCCTTCCTCCGGGAGGCCTTTGTCCGGCCCTATCACGTGGCCCTGGGCATCGCGGAGGACGAAGGCCAGGACGCGCAGTGGGTGTGATGAACACCATCACCTCCACATCCAACCCCCTGGTCAAGATGTGGCGGCAGCTGAAAACACCGGCCGGGCGCAGGGCCCACGGGCTGTTCCTGGCGGAGGGGGAGCACCTGTGCCAGGAGGCGCTGAAGGCGGGGCTGTCGCCTGTCTTGCTGATAGACCAGGGCCGCGCAGCGGAGTATGCCGGGCTGATGCAGCCAGGGTGCGAGCTCTACCTGGTCAGTAGCCGGGTGATTGCCGCCCTGGCCGACAGCAAAACCCCCCAGGGCATCCTGGCGGTCTGCCCGCTGCCGGCGCCGCAGCCCCTAAAGGCAGCAGGGCCCCGGCTAATGGCCTTGAACCGCCTGCAGGATCCGGGCAACCTGGGCACCATCCTGCGCACCCTGGATGCGGCCGCCTTTGACGGCCTGATCATTGACCCGGGCTGCGCGGATCCCTTTTCCCCAAAGGCGGTGCGGGCCTCCATGGGGGCGGTGTTCCGGGTGCCGGTCTACCCCTGCGCAGACCTGGCCGCTGCCCTTCAGGCACTGCCCCATCACACCAAGGTGGCGGGGGATTTGTCCGGCAGCCCCTATTTTGAGCACCCGCCCTTCGGGGAAAAGGTCTGCCTGCTGGTGGGCAACGAAGGGGCGGGTCTGGACAGCGAGGTGCTGGCCCTGGCAGATCACCGGCTGCGCTTGCCCATCCCCGGCGGAGCCGAGTCCTTAAACGCCGCCGTGGCCGCCGGGCTGATGATCTATGACCTGCTGCTGGGCGGCTTCACCCCGCAGCAGCGGGCATAATCGGCACGTTACAGGCTCATCAAGAAACAGGCCCCTGGTGTGGTGGCCTGTTGCACGAAATATGCACTTAAATTTTCCAACCGCCAAATTGACCGCAGTCACTTTGGCGATATGTTAAAAGTCGTACGGGACGTTCTGCTTCAGGTGCTCGTTCATGGTGTTGGTCTGCATGCGCTTGACATTCTGCTCGTCATCCGGCGCGATGGGGGATTTGTCCTTGTGGGAGTCCGCCCGGGGGAAGAACTCCTCATCGTTGACACCGGGCTTCCCGATGGCTTCCTCCGACTGGGGGTCCTTGCCCTCGTCGGGGCCGTAGGACTTGTCCCAGGGGTTTTCCTTCAGCTTGCCCAGGTAGGCCTCGAAGACTTCCTTTTGCTCCGCGCTCAGCTCATGCACCTGCTTTGCCAGGGCTTTCAGACGTTCCTTCTCTTTTTTGATGCGGTCATTCAGTTCGGCTTCGCTGATCATATCCTTCACCTTCTGGACGGCTTTTGTGCCGGCGTCCACGGCGGACTGCACCACTTCCCCTCCCTTGTCCGCCAGGGACTTTCCTTTGTCGCTGCTGACAAAGTCCACGATGGCGTCCTTGGATTTCTCCACGGTGTTGGCAATGGCGCCAATGCCAGACAAGACAATGTTTTTCAGTTTTTCTTCCAAGTGATCCACGAAATCACCTCCCTTATACGCATTATACCCAACGCGGCTGATGAAACCCTGTTTTTACGACAAGGGGCTTTCCTGTGGGTACAATCCCTGCGTGCGGTTGCACACACGGCAGAAACAGTGAAGGAGGAACCAACAACATGTTACTCAACCTTTTGCTCTGGGCCCTGTTTGGTGCGCTGGCCGGCTTCATCGCTGGCAAGCTGATGGGCAGCGACAACAGCCTGCTGGTCAACATCATCCTGGGCATCATCGGCTCCGTGGTGGGCGGCTTTGTGGCCGGCCTGCTGGGCATCGACTACAACAAGGGATTCAGCATCGCTTCCCTCTTGGTGGCGGTGGTGGGCGCCTGCATCGTCATCTTCCTGGCGCGCCTGGTACGAAAGTAACTCAATATCAGGAAAGTAAACAGGGCACCGCGGCAATCCGCCGCGGTGCCCTCGCAATGAAGACAAACCCTTGGTAAGGATAATCAGTCCCCGGCGGATTTGAAGTTGTAGATGGGCCGGATGTGCTCCAGCACCTCGGCGGTGTCCCCGATGGCGGCCAGGATGTCCGCCATGGGCTTGTAGGCCATGGGCGCTTCGTCAATGGTGCTCTGATCCAGGGTGGTGGTGTACACCCCCGCCATGCTGCGCTCAAAATCCTTGATGTCGATCACCCGCCGGGCCTCCCCCCGGCTCATGATGCGGCCGGCGCCGTGGGGGGCGGAGTGGTTCCAGTCCGGGTTGCCCCGGCCCCTGACAATCAGGGAGCCGTCCCGCATGTTCAGGGGAATCACCAGCACCTCCCCCGCCCGGGCCGAGACGGCGCCCTTGCGCAGGATGTTCTCCTGGTCGATGTAGTTGTGCACCGTCTGGAAAGGCCGGGTATCTGCGAGGGCCACCGGGGGCGTCAGCCCTTCCAGGATGCGCTGGGCCATCACCTCCCGGTTACGGTAGGCAAAGCGCTGGGCAATCCGCATGTCGTGGAGGTAGTCCGAAAGGAGGGCCCCTTCCAGGTAGGCCAGGTCGTCCGGGACCCTTGTGTGCTGTTTTTTCAGGCGCCGCAGCTCCCGCTGGCGCCGCTTGGCGTTTTTGCTGCCGGGGAAGCGGGCCTCCAGCTCCGACAGCATCTCCCCTGGCACCTGGTTGTGGTAGTTGGCGGCCAGGGCCTGGTAGTGTTCCGCCACCTGCTTGCCCAGGTTGCGGGATCCGGAATGGATGAGGAGGTAGAGCTTGCCTGCTGCATTGGCCGCCACTTCAAGGAAGTGGTTGCCGCCCCCCAGGGTGCCCAGGGACTTGTAGATGCGGTCCAGGTTTTTGATGTGGGGCAGGCAGACCAATTGACTCAGGAGGGCCTCGGTTTCCTCCAGGTGCAAAGGCTCCCGGTTCACGGAAAAGCCTGCCGGGATGCGGCGCACGATGCGGTCAAAGGCCGGCGCGTCAAAGGCATCCCGTTGGATGGGCAGCTGGGCCACCAGCACGCCGCAGCCCACGTCCACCCCCACCAGGTTGGGGCACACCTTGTCCACGATGTGCATGGTGGTGCCGATAACGCAGCCCATGCCGGCATGGACTTCGGGCATGATGCGCACCCGGGCCCCTTCCACAAAGGGCTGGTTCATCAGCTGCGCAATCTGGGTATAGGCGCTTTGCTCCACCTCCCGGGTATACACCAGGGCGGTGCCGTATGTGCCGTCAATCTGTGTCAACCGGAGCACCCCTTTCATCCTAAGCATTGGCAGCAGACAGTTCTGCCGGAAAACGCGGCCATACCCCCATCATACCCGGGCAGGCCGGGTTCTTTTTTCGGCCCCTTCCCTTTTCCTTCCCCCCAATATCTGTTATGCTCACAACAGAAAACAACACAGGAGGACATCCAGTCATGATCCAATTCAAATCGCTGTCCGCCTACCAGGCGGACGCCCCTGTGGCCCTGGTGCTGCTGGGGGAGGGCAACTACAAAAAAGACGGCAATGCCGAGCTCACCAAGGCTGAGATGAAGCGCATGCTGGCCCTTTCCTTAAAGCCGGGCCAGGTGGAAACCATCCGCACCGTGGGGGAGGAGGGGGTCACCACCACCCTGTACGGCCTGCTGGGCAAGGACCTGTCCTATGACGCCCTGGAGGAGCTGGTGGCCGAAGCGGCTTCCCGGCTGAAGGGCTTGAAGGCCCGCCAGGTGGACCTGGTGCTGGGGGACGAGGCAGCAGCCCCCCTGTCCGAGACCCTGTACAAGCAGCTGGCCCTGATGTCTGACGGCTTTACCCACTACCAGACCACGGGCATCACGCCCATCGACCCTGAGAAGCAGGAGGAGGAGAAGGAAGCCTTCCAGCCCGCCTTCACTGTCTTTTTGCCCGAGGGCATGAAAAAGAAGGCAGAGGAGAAAAAGGCCGAAACTGCACAGCACTTTGCCATGGGCATCCGCATCGCCAGGCGGCTGGTGAACGAGCCGGCCAACGTGATGTCTCCGGAACGCCTGGCCCAGGAAGCCCGGGCCCTCTCCCAGGAGCACGGCTTTGAAATCGAAGTCTTTGACGAAACACAGATTCAGGAGATGGGCATGGAAGCCTTCTGGAGCGTGGCCAAGGGCTCGGACGCCCCGCCCCGCTTCATGGTGATGCGCTACATGAACAACCCGGACACCAAAGAAGTCCTGGCCCTGGTGGGCAAGGGCCTCACCTATGACTCCGGCGGCTATGCCCTAAAGCCCGCCCAGGGCATGGACACCATGTTCTGCGACATGGGGGGCGCGGGGGCCGTTATCGGTGCCATCAGCTCCCTGGCCGCCATGAAGGCCAAGGTGAACGTGGTGGCCATCGTGGCCGCCTGTGAAAACATGATCTCCGGCCATGCCTACCGCAACGGGGACATCATCGGCAGCCTGGCCGGCAAGTTCA
>DAITOE010000035.1:0-12276 GCA_036834245.1 Clostridia bacterium
TGAGCACCTCCTTTTTGTTGCGTGTTGCACTTGCACTGTAAACCTAAGGAAAGAAAGTTTCCAAACCTTCAAAGAACTTTAATAGGGATATATGTTGCTGTCGCTTGCATTGTTGGAGTTTTCAGGGGCGGGGTTCGGGGAGGGGCGGTTTTACAAAACCGCCCCTCCCCGCTTGGTTTTCGTTACCTGATTCTCAGGTCTTTTCTATCCTTACTTAATAGCCCCTTCCACCATGCCCTTGATGATGTAGCGCTGGGCGAAGAGGAAGAGGACGATGATGGGGATCATGGCCAGGAGGGTGCTGGTGAGGATCAGGTCCCACTGCTTGACGAAGGCGCCGGCGAAGGCGGCCACCGCCAGGGGGATGGTCTTCATGCCGCCGGAGGTGCCCAGCACCAAAAGGGGCAGCAGGTAGTCATTCCAGATCCAGATGCCGTTTAGGATCAGCACCGTCACAAAGGCGGGCATCAGAAGGGGCAGCACCACATTGAAGAAGGTGCGCACCTGGCCGCAGCCGTCGATGGTGGCGGCCTCTTCCAATTCCAGGGGCACGCCCTTGATGAAGCCGTGGAGGATGAAGATGGTCATGGAGCAGCCGAAGCCCAGGTAGGCGAAGATGATGCCGTGGTAGGTGCCTAGAAGGGGCAGGCGCAGGCTGTCGCCGATGATGCGGAACCACTGCACCAGGGGGAACATGACCACCTGGAAGGGGATGACCATGGCGGACACGAACATCAAAAACAGCGCCGTGGACCAGCCCTTTTTGTTGCGCACCAGCACCCAGGCCGCCATAGCCGAGAAGAAGGCGATGGCCGCCAGGGACAGCACGGTGATGATGAGGGAGTTGATGAAGGCCGAGGTATAGCGCACGATGGGGCTTTCGAAGATGGTGGCGATGTTTTTGAACATCTGCCCCCAGTTCCCGGGCCAGGCCACCGGGCTGTTGATGATCTCAGCCGAGGTCTTGGCGGAGTTGAGCACCACCAGGAAGAAGGGCACCATGAACAGCAAAAACAACAGCATCACCATCACCTCGCCCACCATGCGGCGGCGGCCGGCACGGTTCAGCTTGGCCTGGACGCTTGGATTGATCTGGCTCATGCTTCCACCTCCCTGCGCTTGTTGATGGTGACCTGGATGAGGGAGAACACCACCAGGACGATGAAGAAGACGACCGCCTTGGCCTGGGCCTCCGCCAGGAGGTTCCTGGAGTTGGCGGTGGAGAAGATGTCCATGGCCAGCAGCTGGGAGGACTTGATGGCCTTGCCCATGAAGCGCATGGCCGGCCCGCCGTTGGTGAGGGCGAAGTTGAGGTCGTACTGCTTAAAGGAAGTGGTGAGGGTCAAGAAGATGGTGATGGTGAAGGCGTTGGCCACCATGGGGATCAAAATGGAGCGCACCCGCCGGAAGAAGCCGGCGCCGTCCACACTGGCCGCCTCCATGAGGCTGCCCGGGATGGCCTGGATGGCCGCCACGTAAATCATCATGATGTAGCCGGCGTACTGCCAGGTGTTCACAAAGCTCATGGCCCAGATGACGCTGTCCTTGCTGGCCAGAAGGGAGCTGGACAGCCAGGGCAGGCCGATGCCCTTGCCCATCACCACCAGCACGTTGTTGAACATGAACTGCCAGATATAGCCCAGCACCAGGCCGCCGATAAGGTTGGGCACAAAAAAGCCCGCGCGGTAGAAATTGCGCAGCTTCAGCTGGCTGGTGACCATCAGCGCCAGGGCAAAGCCCACCAGGTTGACAAAGATCACGTTGATGACGGTGTATTGCAGGGTGATTAAGAAAGAGAACAGGAACTGCGGCTCGGTGAACATGGACTTGAAGTTCTGAAAACCAATGAAGTTGATTTCACTGCGCACCCCGTTCCAGTCGGACAGGGCGTAGTAGATGCCCATGCCAAAGGGCACCAGGATCACCATGGAAAAAGCCAGCAGGCAGGGGAACAGGAACAGAAAGTCAACGGAACCGCGTCGTTTCATCGGCACCCTCCTTTGGGAAAAGGGGGAGGGACCAGCCCTCCCCCGCTTCCAGATTTCCTTGGGGGTATGTCCTTCTCAGGCGGCCGGGGCCAAGAGGCCCGGGCCCGCCCGATGAACCAGCTTTAGTTCAGGCCTTTGAATGCCTCGGTGACGTCGTTGACAAACTCTTCCACGGTGCCGGTGGCCAGCAGCTCGAAGATGGGGCCCAAGGTGTTGACGTTGAAGCCGTCGGGGTTCTGGCCGAAGTACCAGTTGAAGTTGCCGCCCCGGGCATTGGCTTCCACCAGCGCGCGGGAGAAGTCCCCTGCGGGAACCAGCTTGACGGACTTGAAGGCGGGCACCATGCCGGCCTCTTCCACCACGTACTTGGCGCCGTCTTCGGTGAGGGCCATGTGGTTGAGGAAGTCAACAGCAGCCTTCTGGCGCTCGGGGCTGGCCTTGGCATTCACCACAAACCAGCTGGGCGCGGCGATGAACAGGCCCTTGGACTCCTCTTCCAGGAAGTTGTGGGAGACATAGCCCCGCTTGAAGGTGGAGCCCAGCTGCTCGAAGTTGGGGTCGGTCCAGTTGCCCTGGGTGATGAAGGCGGTCTTGCCGTTGGCGAAGGCTGCCACCTGGGCGTCGTAGTTGCCGTTGACCAGGATGTCCGGGTCGGAATAGTCGTACAGCATCTTCAGGTAGTTGGCAAATGCGGTCAGGCGCTCCTGGTCCACTTCGCCCTTGAGGGTGGCCTGGTAGACGGAGTCATCGTTGTAATCCAGGTAGCCCGCGTAGAAGGCGTTGAACACGTGCTGGCTGGTGACCCACCAGAGGCCGCCGGCCACGGAGGTGCCCACGGACACCACGTTGTCCAGGCCCAGTTCGGCCTTCATGCCGTCGATCTTCTCAAAGGCGGCCTTGGTGGCAGACAGGGTGGTGAGGGTGGCGGGGTCAATGCCGGCCTTCTCCAGGATCTCGGCGTTGTAGCCCAGGCCGAAGCCCTCAATGCCAATGGGGAAGCCCACGGCCTGGCCTTCGGGGGAGTAGTACGCCAGATCGGTGTCCTTCACCCAGTCGGCGTCGGACATATCCAGGATGTACTCCTTCCACAGCTCATAGCCGCCCTTGCCTTCGATCATGAAGATGTCGGGCATCTGATCGGCCTGGAGCTTGGCCCTGAGGGTGCCGCCGTAGTCAGCGCCGCCGCCCAGGGTTTCCACGCTGACGGTGACACCGGGGGTGTTCTCGCTGTAGCGCTTGGTGAAGTTGGTGATGGCCTCGTTGATTTCCACCTTGAGCTGGAACACCTCGATGGCGACCTCGCCTTCGGCGTTGGCAGGCAGGACCGCCAGGCCCAGGAACATGACGGCCACCAGGGCCAGGGACAGGAACTTACGCATAAAAATCCTCCTTAAAATGTGGTGTGGTTGCGCACTCGCGCTTCACTTGTTTACTGGCGGGTTCGTTGCGAACCGCTGTAAATATACTGTACCCTTCCCTACTTTGACTTAATCACGATTGTTTCCCGAATGGGGAAATTAGTTGCCAAATACAACAAAACCGCCCGGTTCACCGGGCGGCATGGGAAAACGATTGATTTTGGCGCCTGCTATCGCAGGTTTTCCAGGGGTAGCCCCGCTGCGCACATGGGGCAGTGCTCCGGGGGGTGGTAGTGGGCCTTGATCTGCAGCAAAGGGATGAGGGGCGCCTCCGCCGGGGCCTCGCCCCCGGATTTGTCCACCAGGCAGGCGATGGCCACCACCTGGCCCCCCAGGGCCCGGACGATTTCCGTCATCTCCCGGATGCTTTGGCCGGTGGACACCTCGTCCTCCACCAGCAGCACCTGCATCCCGGGCCTGATTTCAAAGCCCCGGCGCAGGATGAGGGCGCCGTCCCGCTTTTCGCAGTACAGCAGGGGCTTGTTCAGGGCCCGGGCCACCTCCCAGCCGGGGAGCACGCCGCCGATGGCGGCCGCCAGCACCACGTCCGGGGCGTAGTCATGAAGGCGCGCCGCCAGCTCCCGGCCTGCCAGGGCCGCGGTGTCGTGGTCCTCAAACAGCCGGGCGCACTGGACATACCAGTCGGTGTGCCGGCCGGAGAGCCGGTAGAAATGCCCCTGTTTGATGGCGCCTTTTGACATGAACAGGTCCTTGATTGCCGCTGTGTCCATCATGCTCATTGATCATCCTTTGCCTTGTCATGAAAAAAGCGCCGTTGCCGGCGCTTATTGTGGTGGTTACTGTTTCGCGCCGCATTCCGGGCAGAACTTGGCCCCGGGGGCCAAGGGTTTGCCGCAGTCGCTGCAGACGCCGGCGGCCTGGTTGGCGCCGCACTGGGGGCAGAACTTGCTGCCCTGGGGAATGGGCTGCGCGCAGGCCACACAGGCCACGGTGGCGGCCTGGGGTGCTGCCGGCTGCTGCTGGGACTGCATGGCCCCCTGCATCATCTGGCCCATGGCCATGCCGGCTCCCATGCCCATGCCCATCCCGGCGGAGCCGCCTTCGTTCTGGGCGGCGTCCCTGATGGCCTCGGCGGCCTGGAACTGGGTGTATTTGCCCAGGTCCCCCACCACCCCCATGCTGGTGCGGCGGTCCATGGCGGCCTCCACCTCCTGGGGCAGGCTGATGTTTTCAATCACGAAGCTTTCCAGCTTCAGGCCCAGGGGCGCAATCCGGGGGGAGAGGGCGTTGAGGGCGAAGTGGCCCAGCTCGTCATAGTTGGCGGCCAGGTCCAGGGCGGGAATCTTGCTCTGGGCGATGATGTCCGACAGGGCGGACACCACCGTGCGCTTGATCTGGCCCTCCACGCCTTCCACCGTCATCAGTTCCGTGGTGCCGAAGACCTCCTTTAGGAAGGCCACCGGGTCCACCACCCGGAAGCTGTAGATGCCGAAGGCCCGCAGGCGCACCATGCCAAACTCGCTGTCCCGCATCATGACGGGGTTGCTGGTGCCCCATTTCATGTCCAGAAACTGCTTGGTGTTGATGAAGTACACCTCTGCCTGGAAGGGGGAGTTGAAGCCGTATTTCCAGCTTTTCAGCGCCGTCAGCACCGGCATGTTCTGGGTGGACAGCTCGTAGCGGCCGGGCTGGAAGACGTCGGCAATCTTGCCTTCGTTGACAAAGACGGCCACCTGGCTCTCCCGCACGGTGAGCTGGGCGCCCATCATGATTTCCTTGCCGTTGCGGTCATAGCGGTGCACCATGGTGTTGCTGCTGGAATCGGTCCACTCGATGACGTCAATCAGCTGGCTGGTTACCATTTTCTTGAAGAAGCTCATACGCGGTCCTCCTACATATTGTTGTGGAACATATCATCAGGCCAGGTTGGCCCGGGTTCAGGTTTTGGTGGGAATCAGGTCGTCCAGCTGCGCCAGCACCTTAAACTGGGTGCAGACCAGGTCCAGGTCCATGAAGTGCTTCACCTGCTCGGCCGCGGCCAGCACCTGGCGCTGGGCCTGGGCGCTTAGGTGATCCAGCTCCCGGTCGGTGATGTCGTCGGTGGCGCAGGCCAGAACCCGCATCCGCAGGGGGCTGATGAGGGCCGTGGTGAAGGCGAGGGGCCCCTCCAGCTGGCCGAAGAAATTGGCCCTGAGGGACAGGTCCAGCCGGTCAAAGCCGTGGTGCCAGCGGGAGCCCAGGAAATGGGCGCCGTCGGGCAGGTCAAACTCAAACAGCAGGCAGGGCCGGCCCACCACGATGGGGGAGCGGGACAGCAGCAGGCGGCTCACCAGCTCGTCCCGGCTGCCGATGCGCTCCTCCAGCAGGCGGTGGAGGGCCTCGTTCTGCAGCCGGGCCATGGTGAGGCCGGGGTTGTAGTCATAATCGCTGAAATCGCCGTGAAGCTGGTCCAGCACCTCCCTGAGCAGGGACAGCTCATTGCGCAGGCCGTCCCCCCGGCGGTGGGTGCGGGCGATGGGCAGGAAGGGATAGTGCTCCGCCAGGTGGCGGTTCAGGGCCAAAGCCTCTTCCTCCCCCAGGTCCATGGCGATGGCATCCGCACCGGGATGCTGCAAAAAATCGATGGCATCCCCGGGGGTTTCCGCCAGGGCGATGGGGTCAAACATCAGCCGGTTCATATCGGGAATGCCGGTGTAGGCCTCCTTGACTTCTTCCTGATTGGTGACCAGCAGCAGCTTGTACATTCATTACCTCCTTGCGGTTTCGCGTTCCCTATTATAACCTGACCACATACAAATGACAATGAGTTTGTGCTTTCCGCCCGGGAACACCCATGATTTCCACAGGCACCACAGGAGGGTTCCATGATTCAGATCACCCGTACCCAGGCCCGGCGCTTCATCCTGCTGCACCAGGGGCTGCTGGGGCCCCGCCGCTTTTCGGGGGAGGCCGGGGTACTGGCCTTCATCCAGAAGGCCGGCTGCCTGCAGTTTGACCCGGTGAACCTTTGCGGCCGCAGCCCGGAGATCACCCTCCTGTCCCGGGTTGCGGACTACCGCCCGGACTACCTATATACCCTGCTGTATGAAAAACGCCACCTGGTGGATCATTTCGACAAGAACCTGGCCATCTACCCGGTGGGCGACTGGCCTTGCCTGAAACGCCTCCGGGCGCAGTGGTCCGACACCCCCCGCTCCCGGCAGCTGACAGAGGCCCACCGGGACATGGTGCTGGCCCGGATCCGGGAGGACGGGCCCCAGAACGCAGCCAGCCTGGGCCTTACAGGCCAGGTGAACTGGTACTGGGCCACTTCCACCCTGGCCCGGGCGGTGCTGGAGCAGCTGTACAACGAGGGCAGCCTGCTGGTGCACAGCAAAAACGGCGTTTTGAAAACCTACGACCTGGCGGAGCGCCTGCTGCCAGGGGATATCCTGACAGCCCCGGAGCCATTCCCCCGGGACCTGGATTTCGCCGCCTGGCACCTGCTGCGCCGGCTGCGGGCGGTGGGCCTGCTGTGGGCCCGGGCCTCCGACGCCCACCTGGGCAGCCTCAACTACCGGGCACAGATGCGCAGGCAGGCCTTTGAGCATCTAATGAAGGAAGGACAGCTGCTGCCGGTCCGGGTGGAAGGTATCAAAGACACCCTGTACATGGCTACCCAGGATGAGGGCAGCCTGAAAGAAGCCCTGGCCATCACGGACCCGGGCCGGCGCTGCGAGCTGCTGGCCCCCCTGGACAGCTTCCTCTGGGACCGGAAACTGATCCGTGCCCTCTTTGATTTTGACTACACCTGGGAGATCTACACCCCCGCCCACAAACGGGTCTACGGCCCCTATGTGCTGCCCATCCTGTATGGCGACCGCCTGGCGGGCCGGGCGGCCCCGGTGTGCGACCGGAAATCAGGGCGGCTGGTGTTGCAGGGCCTGTGGTGGGAGCCGGGCTTCACCCCGGATGACCAGGCCCTGGATGCCCTGCACCAGGCCCTGACGCGCCTGGCCCTCATGAACGGCTGCCAGACGGATGCCCCCCATCGGTTGTTCCAGGGGGCCTGAAGTCGTATAATGGCGGGGCCGGCCCCTTTGCCGGCGGGAGGAACCATGCAGATTATCATCATCGGGGATGGCAAGGTGGGCCATTCCATCGCTGAGACCCTGATCGCCGAGGATCACGAGGTCACCATTGTGGACCGCAGCGAGGCCGCCCTCCAGCGCAGCCAGGACACCCTGGACGCCCTGGTGGTGAAGGGCAACGGCGTGAATGTGGACACCCTCATGGAAGCCGGCGCCCCGGAGGCGGATATTCTGATCGCCGTCACCATGTCTGACGAAATCAACATGCTGTCCTGCCTCACCGCCAAGCGCCTGGGGGCCCGCTATGCCATCGCCCGGATCCGGGACCCGGAATACAACAAAAGCCTGTCCTTTTTGATGCGGGAGCTGCTGATTGACTACGTGATTAACCCCGAGCGCATCATGGCCCAGGAGATTTCCCGGATGCTGCGCTATCCTTTTTCCGGCAGCGTGGAAACCTTCGCCCGGGGCCGGGTGGAACTGATGGATTTCCGCCTGGGCCGGGGGGACGCCCTGGTGGGGATGCCCCTCAAGGACCTGTACCAGAAAAAGCCCCATTTGCCCCGGGTGCTGTTTTGCTGCATCCAGCGGGAGGACGAGGCCATCATCCCCAAGGGGGACCTGGTGCTTCAGGAGGGGGACCACGTCTATGTGGCGGCGGATGTCCTCACCATCACCCGTTTTTTCCAGCACATCGGCAAAAACACCTCGGACATCAAGTCCGTGATGATCCTGGGGGCCGGCCGGGTCTCCTACTATCTGTGCATGCTGTTGATCGACATGCGCATGCAGGTCACCGTCATTGAGCGGGACGAGGAGCGGGCCCTGGCCTTTGCCGAAATGCTGCCGGAGGCCAGCGTCATCGTGGGGGACGGCACCGACCAGGAGCTGCTGCTGTCCGAAGGCCTGGACCAGTTTGACGCCTTTGTCACCCTAAGCGGCCTGGACGAGGAAAACATCATGACGGGCCTGTACGCCAAAAGCGTGGGGGTGCGCAAGGTGATCGTCAAAAACAGCCGGGACAACTACATGGACCTGCTGGGGATGATCGGCCTGGAAAGCGCCATCAGCATCCGCCAGGTCACCGGCAACACCATCCTGCGCACTGTCAGGACAAGGGGCGCCGCCGACGCCGCGGCCGCCGTGGAGCGCATCTACCAGCTGATGGACGGCGCGGTGGAGGCCCTGGAGTTCATCGCCCGGCCGGAGGACGATTTTATCGGGCTGCCCCTAAAGCGCCTGCGGGTGCAAAAGGACGCCCTCATCGCCGTCATCGTCAGGGAGGGCCAGGTGCACATCCCCTTCGGGGAGGATGTCATCCGGCCCCAGGACAGGGTGGTGGTCATCGTGAAGGGCAACAGCGTGGAATGTCTGTCTGATGTCCTCACCAGGGACGAAGCATGAACCTGCCCCTGGTCATCAGCCTGCTGAGCAAACTGCTGGTCCTGGAGGCCGGGCTGATGCTGCCCGCCCTCATCACCGCCCTGATCCACCGGGAGCCCAGCTGGGCCGCCCTCCTCATCACCATGGGGATTGTGCTGCTTGCGGGCCTGCCCCTGATGCTCCTTGTCAAGCCCGCCTCCAAGGATGTCCACGCCAAGGAAGGCCTGGCGGTGGTGTCCCTGTCCTGGGTGCTGCTGTCCCTGGCAGGCGCCCTGCCCTTCATCCTCTCCGGCATGATTCCGGATTTCATCAACGCCCTCTTTGAAACCGTGTCCGGCTTCACCACCACCGGGGCCTCCATCCTAAGCCGGGTGGAGCACCTGCCCCGGGGGCTCCTGCTGTGGCGCTCCTTCACCCACTGGGTGGGGGGCATGGGGGTCTTGATCCTCACCCTGGCGGTGATGCCAAAGCTCAGCGGCCGCAGCGCCATGCTGGCCCGGGCGGAAAGCCCCGGCCCCACCTTCTCCAAGGTGGTGCCCCGGATGCGGGACACCGCCCGGCTGATGTACGCCGTGTACACCGTGCTGTCCCTGTTGCAGCTGGTGCTGTTGATGCTGGCCGGCCTGCCCTTTTTTGACGCCCTCATCCACACCCTGGGCACAGCAGGCACGGGGGGCTTCTCCAGCCGCAACCAGTCGGTGGGGGCTTACAACAACCCCCTGGCCGAGGGCATCATCACCCTGTTTATGCTGCTGTTCGGCATGAATTTTGTGGTGTATTTCAAGCTGCTCAGGGGGGAGGGCAGGGCGGCCTTCCACTCGGAGGAAGTGCGCGTCTACTGGATCCTGGCAGCCCTGTCCATGCTGACGGTCACCCTCACCACCCTGCCCCGGTACGGGCAGTTTGCAACCGCCTTCCGCTACGCCAGCTTCCAGGTGGCCTCCATCATGTCCACCACCGGCTACGCCACCACGGACTATGTGCTCTGGCCCCAGTTCACCCACATCCTGCTCCTGCTCCTCATGGTGGTGGGGGCCTGCGCCGGCTCCACCGCCGGGGGCATGAAGGTGAGCCGGGTGGTGATGCTTTCCAAGGCCAGCGCCCGGGAAATCGGCCAGGCCGCCGCCCCCCGGAAGGTGCGCCTCCTAAAAATGGACAAAAAACCCGTGAACGAGGACACCCTGCGCAGTGTGCTGGTGTTCTTCCTCCTGTACATGGGCATCCTCTTCCTGGGCACCCTCATCGCCTCCACCGACGGCCACGATTTTGCCACCAGCTTCTCCGCCGTGGTGTCCTGCCTGTCCAACATCGGCCCGGGCCTGAACCTGGTGGGCCCCTCGGGCAATTTTGACATCTTCTCCCCCCACGTGAAGGTGCTGCTCACCTTTTTAATGCTGGCAGGGCGGCTGGAGTTCATCCCCCTGCTGGTGATGTTCCACCGGGAGATGTGGGCGAAGGGGCACTAAGAAGATTTTTATCCCTGCTCCGGCCTGCCGATGATGCCCCGTTCAAAGGAATCCGGGAACTCAAAGGTTTTGGTGCCACCTGAGAATGTAATGATGCACAGGTCCCGCTCCATGCGGATGACCCGACCCAGACCAAATTTCTGATGCACCACCTGGACACCTGGCCTGACCCAATCATATTGGGCCGGGTCTTTTTGTTGACCAATATCTGTGCGGGATTTTCTCCTCTTCCCAAAGGAAGGGGCATCAAACCACAGCCCGGACCTTCCACTGCTGGTCGTGACTGCTGGCTTCTCCTGTGCCTGAACCTTTGCCTTCTTGCTTGTTCCGGCAGCTTTTCCCTTGCTGGGAACCGGCTCCTCCCTTTCTTCCTCATCCTCGTCAGCAAAAGCGGCCGGCAGGCTGCTGATGTCCTCAAAGGCCTGCTGCAAAACCTCCATGCTGGCCTGCTGTTCTGCAAACATCTCTTCAAAGTCCGCCCGGGTGATGCTGGTGTCCCAGCCGCCCACCATCTCATCCTCGTGCAGGTTGATGCCGGTATAGTTGAGGCTGCTGTCCTCATAACGACGGAATTTGAAAATGGCATCGTCCATCAGGCTGCCGTTGAAGACATTCAGGGACACCAGCAGTTCAAAATCCTTGACCTCCAGGCCGGTAACCGCCTTGAACAAGCCGGGCTCCAGCTGGGTGATCACATCCTTCAGGCTGCTCTCCCGGTAGTCGGTCAGGTACATGAAGATGGGGATGCGGGTAGCAAACTTCACCAGCTTCTCCTGCACCTTCTTGCGCAGGCTTTTATATTCCTTCTCTTCCTGGGTCAGTTCCTTCTTTTCGGCAGGGGTCAGCAGCTCCTTCTCTTTTTTGGCTTTTTTAACTGAATCCGACTTGTTGATGATGGTTTCCAGGACGTTGCTGCCCAGGCTGCGGAAGCCCTCAATGCGCATGATGGCATCCATGGCCGCCTGGTTGGCAATGATCTTTTTCAGGGTCTCGTTGTCCACATTCACCAGCAGCGCGCTTTCCCACCGCCTGGCCAACATGGTAGCGCTGGTGCCCTGAATGGCAATTTCCAGCACTTCCCCTGCATCAATGGGCCGCATGACCCCTTCATCATAGGCCAGCACCGGCAGAAAGTTCATGAACTTGCCAATGGCCTTCTCCCGGTCCGGTTCGTTGACGTTCAAGCGGCTGCCATAATCCGCCACCTGGCGCAGGGCACGGTCCAGGGCGAAGTCAAACACATAGCAGTTTTCCTTGACGACTTCCTTCTGGCCTTCCCCGGTCTCAATCTCCCAAGGGCTTTGCACCCGGAAGGCTGCCTGGAAATAGGTTTCCGGGCTTTGCAGGTTGCGCAGCATGAAAATGCCCGTCCAGGGCTTCACCGTCACCCCGGTGGTCAGCTTGCCGCAGGACAGGGTGATGGACTTGCTGGACAAGGGCTCCTCCATGCTTTTGCGGACAGGTCCCAAAGCCTGCAAGCCAATCCCCGCCGCATAGCCGGCGCACACATTGATGTTGTAATCATGGTAAAAGCCGTTCTGATTTTTCCGCATCAGGTTGGCCATGGCCTCGCAGCTGGCTACATCCGGCAAGAACCAGAAGGTGTGGTTCAGTTGGCTCAAGAGGCGCACATCAGAAAATGGCATGGCTGGCTTGCCGCCCAGCTTCATGTCGTCCATGGAGGCAGGCAGGTAGGCACCACGGATCAGGTTGAGCCATTTCTGCACCTCGTCCTCATAGACGAATTTGGCATGCTTGCCATGGCCCTCTGCCTTGAAGAAGAGGTTCAGGTCAAACTCGTTAAACTCCCCCTTCTCTGCCACCCGGCGCAACTCCTCCGGCATCCGGTAGGTCAGCATCACCATCCGGGGCAAGGCCCGGTAATGGCTGTCCGGGCGGTCTGCCCAGGCTTCCTTGGCCTGTTGCTCGTCGGAATACGTCCAGGAATAGATCTGCTCCTCTAAGAATTCCCCGGTGTTCAGGGCTCGAA
>DAITOE010000036.1:0-12058 GCA_036834245.1 Clostridia bacterium
AAGGAGTTTTGCCGTATGGACAAGCACAAGGGCCGGGGATGGTTCATCTTCTGGTGCACGGCACCGGCATTTTTGCTGTTTACCATCTTCATGGTCATACCCACCGTCAACATCTTCCGCATGTCCCTGTACAAATGGGGGGGCTTCTCCAACCGGCGCACCTTCATCGGGTTTGACAACTTCAAAACCCTGTTTGCCGATGCCAAGTTCCTCCAGTCCTTCCAGAACACCGTCCTGTTAATCGTGCTGGTCAGCGTCATCACCATCGCCCTGGCCCTGATGTACGCCGCCATCCTGTCAAGGCGCCAGCTGAAGGGGCAAAACTTCTTCCGGATTGTGTTCTACATCCCCAACATCCTGTCCATCGTCATCATTTCCGCGGTCTTTTCCGCCATTTACGACTCCCACAATGGCCTGCTCAACAGCGTGCTGGCCCTCTTCAAGGGGGCAGACGCCCAGCCCGTCTACTGGCTGGGCAACCAGCGCATCATCATCTATTCCCTGGCCGGGGCCATGATCTGGCAGGCCATCGGCTACTACATGGTGATGTACATGGCCTCCATGGCCGCCATCCCGGAGTCCCTCTATGAATCCGCCGGCCTGGAAGGGGCCTCCGGCCTCACCCAGTTCTTCCACATCACCCTGCCCCTCATCTGGACCAACCTCAGGACCACCCTCACCTTCTTCATCATCAGCTCCATCAACATGTCCTTCATGTTTGTCAAGGTGATGACCGACGGCGGGCCCGACGGCTCCACCGAGGTCTTCCTCAGCTATATGTACAAGCAGGCCTACACCAACTCCACCTATGGCTACGGCATGGCCATCGGCGTGGTGATTTTTATCTTTTCCTTTGCCCTGTCCGGGATTGTCAACCTGATCACCCGGCGGGAAACCCTGGAAGTGTAAGGAGGCCGTGATGCAGATTCGTCAATCCAACAAAAAAGTCCTCCCTGCCCTCTCCCAGGCCCTGGTGTATGTGCTGCTGGGCGTGCTGGCCGTCCTCATCCTGGTGCCCCTCCTGTGGGTCTTCATGGCCTCCGTCAAGCAGAACAGCGAGTTTTACGGCAACCCTTGGACCCTCCCCCAGGGCATCCACCTGCAAAACTTTGTGGACGCCTGGACCAAGGCCCGGATGGGGGATTTCATGCTCAACAGCGTCATCACCACCGCCCTGGGCCTTGTGATGCTGCTGGTCTTCGCCTTGCCCGCCGCCTATGTGTTAAGCCGCTTCCGCTTTAAGCTGCGCCGGTTCATGAACTTCTCCTTCATGGGGGGCCTCTTCATCAACGTCAACTACATCGTGGTGCCCATTTTCCTCATGCTGGTGGCCGGGGACCGGCAGCTGAAGGCCTGGGGCGCAGGCGCCTTTTTCCTCAACAACCTCTTTATCCTGGCCCTGGTCTATGCCGCCACCGCCCTGCCCTTCACCATCTACCTGCTGTCCGGCTATTTTGCCACCCTGCCCACCGCCTATGAGGAGGCAGCCTATATCGACGGGGCCAGCCGCTTTACCACCATGGTGCAGGTGATGTTCCCCCTGGCGCTGCCCGCCATCATCACGGTGATCCTGTTCAACTTCCTCTCCTTCTGGAATGAGTACATCATCGCCATGACCCTGCTGTCCTCCGCCACCGGGCCCAAGACCCTGCCGGTGGGGCTGATGTACCTAACCAAGGCGCAAAACGCCCGCAGCGAGTTTGGCCAGCTCTATGCCGGCCTGGTATTGGTGCTGCTGCCCACCCTCATCCTCTACATGCTGGTGCAGCGCAAGCTCACCCAGGGCATGGCCCTGGGCGGACTGAAAGGATAAGCCATGGAATACACAAAGGAACGCCTGCTGACCCTGGCCCGGGTGCTGCTGTTTCTGGCCGGGGTGGCCCTGGTAATCTGGGGGCAGAAGATCCCCAACTACCTGGGGCTCTACCTGATGCTCTCGGGCCTCACCAGCCTGCTGATTCTGATTTACGATTACAACAGCCGCAATAAATAAGGAGACAACATGAAGGATACCCTGCATTACGGCCGCGTCACCATCCCCACCGACATCGATGTGGTGCCCCAGACCCTGGAGCTGATGAAGCGCTGGGGTGCCGATGCCGTCCGGGACTGCGACGGCACTGCCTTCCCCCGGGAACTGCAGGACGCCGGCGCCCGGGTGTACAACACCTACTACACCACCAGGAAGGACAACGCCTGGGCAAAGGCCAACCCGGACGAGGTGCAGCAGTGCTACATCATGACGGGCTTCCACGTGGCCGGGGAAGGGCCCCTTCAAATCCCCCTCATGCAGGGCATCAGCCCGGACATGCTGGCCCCCAACACCCGGGACGACATCAAGCGCTGGTGGGAGGTGGTGGACCGCACCACCGGCCAGCCCCTGCCGCCTGATGCCTGGGAATACCAAGAGGGCAGCGTCATCATTGACCAGCCCGTCCCCTACCACGAGTACACCGCCTCTTTCCTGGCCTATTTGATCTGGGACCCGGTGCACATGTACAACGCCATCGTCAACGACTGGCAGGGCCAGGAAAACCAGATCACCTTCGACGTGCGCCAGCCCAAGACCCGGCAGTTTTCCCTGGAACGGCTGGATAAATTCCTGACGGACAACCCCCATGTGGACGTGGTGCGCTTCACCACCTTCTTCCATCAGTTCACCCTGGTGTTTGACGAGTTGCGCCGGGAAAAATACGTGGACTGGTACGGCTATTCCGCCTCGGTCAGCCCCTATATTTTGGAGCAGTTTGAGCAGGAGGCGGGCTACCCCTTCCGTCCGGAATTCATCATCGACCAGGGCTATTACAACAACCAGTACCGGGTGCCCAGCCGGGAATACCTGGATTTCATGGCCTTCCAGCGCCGGGAGGTGGCCGCCCTGGCGAAGGAGCTGGTGGACATCACCCACCGCCACGGCCGGGAAGCCATGATGTTTTTGGGCGACCATTTCATCGGCACCGAGCCCTTCCTGGAGGAGTTCAAACAGATCGGCCTGGACGCCGTGGTGGGCAGCGTGGGCAACGGGGCCACCCTGCGCCTCATCAGCGACATCCCCGGCGTGACATACACCGAGGGCCGCTTCCTGCCCTATTTCTTCCCGGACACCTTCTTTGAAGGGGGCGATCCGGTCAAAGAAGCCAAGGAAAACTGGGTCACCGCCCGGCGCGCCATTCTCAGGAAGCCCGTGGACCGCATCGGCTACGGCGGCTATCTGAAATTGGCCCTCCAGTTCCCGGATTTCATCGACTATGTGGAAAGCGTGTGCAACGAGTTCCGCCTGCTGTATGAAAACGTCCGGGGCACCACCCCCTACTGCTTCAAGCGGGTGGCCGTCCTCAACGCCTGGGGCAAAATGCGGGCCTGGGGCTGCCACATGGTGCACCACGCCCTGTATCAGAAGGAAAACATCAGCTATGCCGGGGTCATCGAGGCCCTTTCCGGCGCGCCCTTTGAGGTCTCCTTCATCAGCTTTGAGGACATCGAACAAAACCCCGATATCCTAAAGGAGTTTGACGTTCTCATCAACGTGGGGGACGGGGACACCGCCCACACCGGGGGCCACTGGTGGCAAAACGCCGCAGTCACCGCCCGCATCCGCCAGTTTGTTCTGGAAGGCGGCGGCTTCATCGGGGTGGGCGAGCCCTCGGGCCACCAGTTCCAGGGCCGCTACCTGCAGCTGGCGGGCCTTTTGGGGGTGGAAAAGGAGACCGGCTTCACCCTGGGCTACGACAAATACAACTGGCAGGAGCAGGAGGGCCACTTCATCCTGCAGGATGCGCAAACCCCCGTGGACTTCGGCCAGCCCCGCACCGGCATCTACGCCCTGGAGGGCGCCACCGTCCTGAAGGTGGCCAACAAGGAAGTCCAGCTGGCGGTGAACGAGGCCGGCAAGGGCCGCAGCGTCTACATCTCCGGCCTGCCCTACAGCTTCCACAACGCCCGCCTCCTCCACCGGGCCCTTCTCTGGGCCGCCCACGGGGAAGGCCTGCTGCACACCTGGTTCTCCCAGAACCCCAATGTGGACGTCCACGCCTACGTCAAAAACGGCAAATACTGCGTGGTCAACAACACCTACGAACCCCAGTCCACCACCGTGTACCGGGGGGACGGCAGCGCTTTCGACCTGGACCTGGCCGCCAACGAGATCCGCTGGTACGAGATCTGATACTGAATGAATCCATACAACTGCCCCCTCCGGAAGTCCTTTCGGAGGGGGCTTGCTTTGCCTTTGTTTTATACCAAATGAATGAATAAACGCACTCATGGGCCGAGCAATTTTTTGTCTCCGCTAAGCTGAGAGAAGGAGGCGTAGCCGTAGCCTACGCCGACTGAACGAAGCGACGCGGAGGCGGAAAAGAGCCGGCTCATGGAAGCGTTTATGATTGAGTTTGGTATTACTGTGCCGCCCTGGTTTGATGGGCCTTGCGGTAGCTGCTGGGGCTGCAGCCTGCCATCCGCTTGAAGGACTGGGAGAAATAGCTGACGGAGGAAAAGCCTGCCATGGTGGCAATCTGCTGCAGGCTGTGGTCGGTGTGGCTCAGCAGGTGGCAGGCCTCCCGGTGGCGCACCTTTGCCAGGTAGCGCATGGGCGGGGCGCCGTAGAGGGCCTGAAACACCCGGGACAGGTGGTATTTGCTGATGTGGGCCTGTTGGGCCAGGCTGTCCAGGGTGAGGGGCTCTGAAAAACGCTCTTCGATGATGCGCTTCACCTCGGCGCTTTCATTGGCGCAGCCCGCGCCGGCGTCCTCCGCCATCTGCACCTGGGCATGGCGGCCGGCCTTGAGCAGCAGGATGTCCAGGATGCGCATGCACACCGGCAGGTAGCCCTCCCGGGCCCGGGACACCTCCCGCAGGATGTCCTGGAAATAGGGCAGCATCTCCCGCTTGTTCCCGCTGTGGTCCAGCAGGTAATAGCGCAGCCCGCTGTCCTCCGGCAGGGAGAAGCGCACGCCGGACACCCCCACCACGATGTATTCCAGATTCCCCCGGTCATCGGACAGCTCCGTGTGGGGCACGGCGGGGTTGATCAGGAAGAAATCCCCCTCCTGCACCGGCAGTTGTTCCCCGTCAATCTGCAGGGAGCCGCTGCCGGAGACGCAGTAGAACAGCTCCGCATGGCTGTGGCTGTGGGGGATGGAGTGCCAGGTGTCGTCATAGCGGGACAGGGCGCAATAAATCAGACGGACCTGGCTGTCGTCCTCCGGGACGGACTGGATGTCGTACCGAATACTGGCCATCGTGTTAGGTCAGGCCCAGAATAGCCATACGAGAACGTATCCCGACACCACCGCCAGCAGGGTGAAGGGGATGGAGATGCGCATGAAGTCCCAGTTTTGCACCTCGTAGCCGTTTTTGCGCAGGATGCCGATACTGGTGATGTTGGCGGAGGCGCCGATGGGGGTGATGTTGCCCCCCAGGGTGGCGCCCACCAGCAGGCCAAAATACAGCACCGTGGGCTCAACCTGCAAATGGGCTGCGATCACTGCCGTCACCGGCAGCATGGTGGCCACATAGGGGATGTTGTCAATGAAGGCGGAGAAGAGGACGGAGGCCCAGACAATCAGGGTGAAGGCGATGAAGAGGTTGCCCCCGGCGATGCCGGCAAAGACCCGGCCGATCTCGTCCACCACCCCGGCCTCGGTGATGCCGGCAATCACCACAAACAGCCCGGTGAGCAGCAACAGGGTAAAGAAGTCAATCTCCTTCATCACCTCGCGCAGCGCCGCCAGGGGCTTTTTGGTGAGGAGCATGTCCCGGATGAGGCCGATGAGCATCACCCCCATGCAGATCATGCCGTTGATGGTGGCAGGCTTCTGGTCCTGGGGGATGAAGGAGGCCAGGATCAACAGCACCACAGTGCCCGCCAGCAGCACCGTTGGGAAATAGTCGCTTACCTGGGCCTTCTCCTCCAGGTACACCTTTTGCTTCAGCTTGCGGAACTCATACACCAAGACCAGGGTGGCCATGAGGGCGCCAATCTGCACCACGAAAAACAGGCCGGGCTTGCCCCCGTAGTAAAAGAAATCCATGAAGTTCATGTCGGCCTGCTTGCCCAAAAGGATCGAGGTGGTGTCCCCCACCAGGGTGGCAGCCCCCTGAAGGTTACTGGATACAGAGATCGCGATGATGGGGGAGACGGGGGAGATGTTGAGGCGCTTACTCACCACCAGGGCCACCGGGGCCACCATCAGGACCGTGGCCACGTTGTCCACAAAGGCGGAGATCAGCCCGGCAAACAGGGACAGGGCGATGATGACCCATTTCACGTTGGGCATCTTGTCGATGATGTGGTCCGCCATCAGGGCGGGCATCCGGGACTTGATAAAATAATGCACCGTGCCCATGGTGCCGGCAATCATCATGATCACGTTCCAGTCAACGGCCGAGGGCACGTCCCGGAGGGGCAAAATCCCCAGGATCACAAACAGCGCCCCCGAAGCCAGGGCAATATAGGCCCGGTAGTTGGCAAAGATCAAAAGGGCCACATAGGTGAGCAGAAACAGCACCAGGGCAAGAACCATCAGACACGACCTCCGCAGCGAATTCGTGTGATTATAACACAGATGCCAACGGCTGCGCGATGAAAGGACAAAAAAGCGGTGCCGTGGCACCGCATCAGAATGAAGACGAACCATATCAAAGGGGAGTTTCAGAGGGCACAGCCCTCTGAGTGAAATCGTATCGCCCGGCTCTGCCGGGCGGGCGGGGCGGTTTGCGAAGCAAACCATTCCGCGCATTTTCGCTGGCCGGGAGCGTAGCGACCAAGCGAAAATGCCCGTTCCTCCTAAACGACAAAGTGTCCGCAGACACTTTGTCGATGGAAAAGGGGGCAGGCTTTGCCCCCTTCAGTTTGTTTTTTAAACTGGGTCAATACCGCAGGATGGCGGAGGTGTCCTGCCCCAGCAGCTTGTCCTTTTCGTTGGTGACGATGATCTCCGCGCCGCTTTCCAGGGCGTGCTCCACGGCGACGGCCACGGCGTTTAACTGCTCATCCTTGATGCCGTAGCTGATGAACAGGCGGTGGATGCGGCCTTCGGAGGCGGCCTTCTTGATGTCCCCCAGGTCGAAGGCGGCCTTGCCCCCGGCCTTGGCGTTGTTGATTTCCGTGGCCATCCGGGCCAGCTCGCGCTCCTCCAGGGGGCGCATGATGGCGGTGACCTCTTTCAGGATGGCCTTGTCATCCATGGCCTCCAGGGGCTTGGTGATGGTGCCGTCCAGGTAGTTTTCCCCGCCGGCAATCTGGCGGAAATGGGCGATGGTGTCCACGGTGCCCGCCAGGATGAAGTGCATGCCGGTGTCCTTTTGCAGCCGGGCAAAATTGTCCGCCAGGTAGCGGAAGTATTTGTCCCGGTCCTTCTGCAGCTCCTCGGGCCTTGCCCGGTGGCCGTAGTGCATGCCGTCCTTGCCGGAGAAGCCCCCCACCCTGAGGTTGGAGTTGGCGTCAAAATCGTCAAAAAGCTCGGGGAAGGACTGCTTGATCTGGGGGGTGTCCACCTGGTTCATCCCCAGGGGGTTCACCAGGTGCATGGTGAAGCGGTCCCGGCTCAAGTCCACCAGGTAGACATAGCCCAGCACGTCGTCCAGGTGGAAGAGGGGCAGCAGGTGGAAATGACTGCCGAAGCGGTGCATGGAGTGGACGGAATACTCCAGGGAGAAAACGGCCATCCGCTCCCCGGCCGCCAGCACCACCAGGCCTTCCCGGGTGTGCTCCCAGAAGCCCTGGTCATCCTGCAGTTCCTCCATCTTCTTGATGGTGTGCTCCCAGTTCCGCCGGGGAATGGGGCTGTTTTGCAGCTGCAGCTTCAGGTCCTGCACGGCATTTTTATAGTTGATGGGGTCTGCCCGGTTGTCAGGGTGGGCCTTGTGGGTCTTCAGGTGAAGGGAGATTTTGGGGCCCTCCTGTTGTCTCGCATAACCCAAAAAATCGTTCAGCTGCCGTAAATCCATCATGGCGGTTCCTCCTTGTGTCTTGTTCCGGGGAACACAAACAACGCGCGCACCGCGCCACAGTATGTGTCTGTCTGTAATATAACCGGTATTCCGGGCCTGTAATCAAAAAACCTGGTTTTTGGCTGTTTGCGGTATCAGGTCACCAGCCGGTCCCTGGTCATCCACAGGCCCAGGGCCGGGTTGCGGATGAAGTAGACCTGCTCCCCGTCTGCCAGGCGGTTCATACCCTCCTTCAGCTGGTCCGGGGGATAGCGCTTTTTAGCCTCCTCATAGGGCAGGTACTGGTAGCCCACCCCCTCCACTGCCGCCCGGTCCAGGTGTCCCGGGGCATAGATGACGGTGAAGCGCCCCTCTGTGGAGCCGTGAATCAAATGGGCGGCGGCGGACAGGTTGTGCTTCAAGGCGTCGTCCTCCTGTACCCGGGCCAGCACCGCCGGGGTGCCCCGGTAGCCGTAGCGGCGGATGAGGGCATCCACGGCGGGGTCCTCCCCGAAGCGGTCCACCCCGGGGGCCAGGACGATGAGCTCGCCCCCGTCCATCATGGCCATCCGGGTGCGGTAGATGGCCTTGTTGGCCAGCCAGGTGGACTGGAACTCCTCCGGGTCTGCGTAGACCACCACCTTGGACAGGGGCTGATCCAGCAGGGTGATGTTGCGCTGCTGGGACAGGGCCACCGCCTGCTCAAACCAGTGGCGGTCCCGGCCCAAGAACAGGCCGTGCACCCGCACACTGCCCTCCGGCGCGTCGGTCACCGTGAGGATGTAGGACAGGGGCAGCTGCTGCAAAAACTGCGCTGCGGCATAGTCCAGCAGCTGACGCACGGGGCTGTGGTCCCGGCCCATGGCCTGTTCCATGCCGCAGATGGCCCCCAGCATGTGGGAGGCGTTGATGATGTGGCTGCCGCCGCAGCCCACCAGGATGTTCTTCGTGTGGTTGGCCATACCCACCACCTCATGGGGCACCACCTGGCCGATGGACAGGATCAGGTCGTAGGCGGGGTTCACGATGTGGCGGCTGACCTCCACCGGCACCGGGTCCGTCATGCGGCCCTCCGACAGCCGGGCCATCACCTCCCCGGGCACCTCCCCCAGGGTCACCAGGTCCTGCCGCCAGGAGTGCACCAGCATGGCGTGGCGGGGGATGTCCCCGAACAGGGCCTGCCACTGTTCCGGGCTCATGGGCACGTGGGTGCCCAGGGCGGGCAGGATGTCCACCCGGCAGGCGGGGGACAGCATCTCGTACAGGGCCCTTGTGATGGCCCCGGCGCCGGAATGGGCCCGGGTGGCATCCGGGGGCACCAGCAGCACCCGGTTCAGCCCGGGCAGGGCCGGGGCCAGGGCGGCCCTCAGGGCCTCCCGGATGTCCTCCGGGCTCAGGCCTGCCTCTTCCCTGGCCAGGAGGGCGCCTTCCAGCAGGCCAGTCATGTTAAGCATTGTAGACGGTGGAGGCGGTGTCGCCCCCCTCCCCGGTCCAGTTGGTGTGGAAGAACTGCCCCCGGGGCCGGTCCACCCGCTCGTAGGTGTGGGCGCCGAAATAGTCCCGCTGGGCCTGGAGCAGGTTGGCGCTGCTGCGGCCGGTGCGCAGGCCGTCAAAATAGGTGAGGGCGCTGGTCATGGCGGGCAGGGGGATGCCCTGATGCAAGGCCTCGGCGCAGACGGCCCGCCAGGCCGCCTGGGCCCGGTCCACCTCCTCTTTGAAGTAGGGGGCCAGCAGCAGGTTGGGCAGGGCGGGGTCGGCCTCATAGGCCTCCTTGATCTTGCCCAGGAAGGCGCTTCTGATGATGCAGCCGCCCCGCCACATCATGGCGATGCCGCCGTAGTTCAGCTGCCACTGGTGGGTCTGCCCGGCGGCGGCCATGAGCAGGTAGCCCTGGGTGTAGCTGATGATTTTGCTGGCGTAGAGGGCGTCATGAATCTGGCGGATGAAGGCCTGTTTGTCCCCGGAAAAAACGGGCGCCTGCCGGGGCATGGCGGCCTCGGCCGCCAGGCGGCCTTCCTTGTCGCTGGACAGGGCCCGGGCGAAGACGGCCTCCGCGATGAGGGTGAGGGGGACCCCCTCCTCCAGGGCGGCGATGCCGGTCCATTTGCCGGTGCCCTTCTGGCCGGCGGCGTCCAGGATCTTGTCGATGAGGGGCTGGCCGTCGGCGTCCTTCATCCGCAGGATGTCCGCGGTGATCTCAATGAGGTAGCTGTCCAGCACCCCGGTGTTCCATTCTGCAAAGACGTCGGCCATCTCCTCCGGCTGCATGTGCAGCACGTCCCGCATCAGCAGGTAGGCTTCGGCAATCAGCTGCATGTCGCCGTACTCGATGCCGTTGTGCACCATCTTGACAAAATGCCCGGCCCCGCCTTCCCCCACCCAGTCGCAGCAGGGTTCCCCGTCCACATGGGCGGCGATGGCCTGGAAGATGGGCTTCACATGGGGCCAGGCGGCGGGGGAGCCGCCGGGCATGATGCTGGGGCCCAGGAGGGCACCTTCCTCGCCGCCGGAAACCCCGGTGCCGATGTAGTGCAGGCCCTTGCTTTCCACCAGGGCCAGGCGCCGTGCGGTGTCCGGGAAATGGCTGTTGCCCCCGTCGATGATGATGTCTCCGGGGGAGAGGAGGGGGATGAGCAGCTTGATAAAATCATCCACGGGCTGCCCGGCCTTCACCATCAGCATCACCTTGCGGGGAGGCTTCAGGGAGGCGACCAATTCCTCCAGGCTGTAGGTGCCCAGGATGTTTTTGCCCCGGGCCCGGCCCTCCACAAAGTCCGTGACCCGGCTTAGGGTGCGGTTGTAGACGGCCACGGAAAACCCCTTGCTCTCCATGTTCATCACCAGGTTTTCCCCCATCACCGCCAGGCCGATGAGGCCGATGTCTGCTTTTTTATCCGTATGTTTCATTGCTCTCTCCTTGTCCCGTTCCATTGATAACCCAGAAATATTTAATCATAGATAAGATTATGGGGTCCGGGGGGAATCCCCCCGGGCGGGGGTCTGGGGGCGCAGCCCCCAGCGTAACCCCGTCCCCGTCCCCGTCCCCGTCCCCGTCCCCGTCCCCGTCACCGCTGTACCCGGGCGTTGCCGGCCCAGATGTCCAACACTTGCTGCTCGCTGACGGGGCTGGCGTAGTCGGTGAGCAGGGTGGTGGCCAGGGCGCCGGTGGCCCAGGCAAAGGGGAGGGCCTGCTCCCCGGGCCAGCCTTTCAGGAGGCTGTAGAGGAGGCCGCCCACGAAGGCATCCCCGCCGCCGATGCGGTCCAGAACGGGGATTTCCCGGGGCAAGGCCTCGTGCCAGGCACCGTCCTGCCAGAGGATGGCGCCCCAGAGGTGGCTGTTAGCGCTGGTCACCTCCCGGAGGGTGTTGGCAAAAACCCGGGCCTTGGGGTAGTGCTGCCGGGCTGTTTCAATCATACCCTTGAAGGCGGCCACCTGCTGCAGGATGTCCTGGCCGCCGGCCTCGGGGCCCTGGATGCCCAGGGCCAGCTGGTAGTCCTCCTCGTTGCCGATTAGGATGTCCGACACTGAAGCGATCCGGTGGAAGGCATCCCGCAGCTCGGCCTCCCGGCCGGCCCAGAAGGAGGCCCGGTGGTTGAGGTCAAAGCTGATGAGGGTGCCGCTGTCCCGGGCCCGCTGGGCCAGCTCCAGGCAGAAGGCGGCGGTGCGTTTTGAGAGGGCGGCAAAGAGGCCGGAAAAATGGATCATCCGGGCGCCCTCTTTTTCAAAGACCCGGTCCAGGTCGAAGTATTCGGCGGACAGCTGCAGGCCCACCTCCCCGGCCCGGTCGTTGCTCACCCGGGGTCCACGGACGCCGAAGCCTGAGTCGGCGATGTTGAACTGGTGGCGGTGGCCCCAAGGGCCGCCGGCGGGGATGTCGGGCCCTTCAAAGGCAATCTGCCTGCGGCCCAGCTCCCCCTTGATGAAGGCGGCCATGGGGCTGTCCTTCACAAAGGCGGTGAGCACCTTGGTGCGCAGCCCTAAGGAGGCTGCGATGTTGAGCACATTGCTCTCCGCGCTGGTGGCGTGCATCTGGTAGAGGCTGCCGGCGCCCACGGGCTGCCGGTCCAGGGGGGTCAGGCGCAGGCCCATGCTGGTGGCGGTGATGAGGTCATATTGTTTCATGGTGT
>DAITOE010000037.1:0-11829 GCA_036834245.1 Clostridia bacterium
AAACCCAGGACATCACCAGCCAGGAGGCGGCCCGGGTCTTTGCCCTCAACCGCATCGAGGCCGTCCACGCCGCCAGGAGCAATTATATCCCGCGATAGCTGCGCTCGCTCAAGTGACTGCGGTCACTTGAGCGGTTGGAGAGAACCGGCATTTTCCCTTGGTCATGCGTCGCTTTGACCTGCGCTCTCATCCAGGCGGCATTCTTCCGCCGGGCTTACCGCTTCGGTATAGCTCCTTTCCCTTGCAAGCAGGCTTGCAAGGGGGCCCGGGAATAGGCCCGGGAAAATGCGCGGAATGGTTTGCTTCGCAATGCCCCGCCCGTCGTCAGGCCGCATTCCGCTTCTTTTCCGATAGGCGAAGCCCATCGGAGGCATCCGCTCCATGGGCCTTCCTCTCAAACGCAAACCTGTTTGCGTTTGGAAGGAACCGTCCTGCAATGGACGCCTCCCGTGCCTTTCAGGCACGGGAAAGGGAATGGAAGGCACGGTGACGCGCTGCGCCCTCTGAAACTCCTGCGAGTTGGCTTTGATTTTGTCAGCGAGTTGGCTTATCATTTGTCGCTGCGCTTCCTTCGGGGAGCGCAGTTTGTTATGATGGATGGCGTCACTGTGACAATTTGTTTGTAAGGAGGCCATCATGGCCCTGGACGGCTTGACCTTGGGCTTCATTGCCCGGGAAATCCATGACACCCTGGCTGGGGGGCGGGTGGACCGCATCACCCAGCCGGACAAGGACCTGCTGATTCTGCACATCCGCAACCAGGGGCGCAGCTTCCGCCTGCTGCTGTGCGCCACCCCGGGCTATACCCGGCTGCACCTGACGGACAAGGCTTACGAGAACCCGATCCAGGCGCCCATGTTCTGCATGCTGTGCCGCAAGCACCTGCAGGGAGGGCGTTTTCTGGGGGCTGAGCAGCTGTTCTCCGACCGCCTGCTGATGCTGCGCTTCTCCTCCCTGGACGAGCTGGGAGACCCCCGGGAAAGCCAGCTGTATTTTGAAGCCATGGGCAAGCACAGCAACCTCTCCCTGGTGCAGGACGGGGTGATTCTGGACGCCCTGCGCCATGTTACCCACGAGATGAGCCGGGTGCGGCAGATGCTGCCCGGCCTGCCCTTTGTGATGCCCCCCCGGCAGGACAAGCTGGCAGGGGAGGAGGCCACAGCGGAAAACCTCCTGGCCCGGATGAACCGGGAGGAAGGCCCCCTGCACCGCTTTTTGTTCCGGAACCTGGCGGGCCTGGGGGCGGACAGCGCCCTGGAAGTGGCCCAGCGGGCTGTAGGGCAGCCGGACATGCTGCTATCAGCCCTGAACCGGGAGGACATCAGCCGCAGGCTGGCGGCGCTGCTGCTGGAATTGCCCCGGCTCTCCCGGCCCACGCTGCTGCTGGCCCAGGACGGCAGCCCCCGGGAAGCCCTGCCCTTTCCCTTCCTGTCCCAGCCGGCAGAGTTCCAGCAGGAGATGCCCTCCCACTCCGCGGCCATTGAAACCCTGTATTTTGAACAGGACCTGCGCAACCGCTTCAACCAGCGCTCCCAAGGCCTGCGCCGGGCCCTCACCCAGGCCAGGGAACGGGCGGAGCGCAAGCTGGTGCTGCTGGAGGAGGACATCTTAACCGAGGAGCAGGCGGAAGAACTGCGCATCATGGGGGAATTGCTCACCGCCAACCTCCACAGTGTCCCCAAGGGCGCCCGGGAAATCAGCCTGCCGGATTACTACACCGGGGGCGCGCGGACCATCCCCCTGAATGAAACCCTGACCGCCGCCCAGAACGCCCAGCAGTATTTCAAGCGCTACCGCAAGGCTCACACCGCCAGGAAGCTGGCGGGGGAGCAGAAGGAAAAGGCCCTGCTGGACATCCGGCAGCTGGAGGAGGCCCTGTATTTTCTGGAGGACGCCACCAGCAGCCAGGACATCGCAGAGATTCGGGCCAGCCTCCACGAGGCCGGCCTCGTCAAAAAGGGCAGCGCCGCCCGGAAGGGGCGGAAGGACAAGCCCAGCCAGCCTTTGCGCTTCCGGTCTGAGGAGGGCTTTGTGATTCAGGTGGGCCGCAACAGCCGGCAAAATGAGCAGCTGTTGAAAGACGCCCGGGGGGAGGACCTGTGGCTCCACGCCAAGGACATCCCCGGCTCTCACGTGTTGGTCACATCAACGGGCGGTGCCATCCCGGAAAACACCCTGCTGCTGGCCGCCCGGCTGGCGGCCTATTACAGCAAGGCCCGGGGCCAGCAGGTGCAGGTGGACTACACCCGCCGCCGCCACGTGCGCAAAACCCCGGGGGGCGGCCCGGGGCTGGTGCACTACACGGGGGAGAAATCTGTGATGGCGGCCATGACAACGGAGGAACTGGCGGCGCTGCAGCAGGGATAGCAGCTTTGAACACACAATAACAGCCCCAGCGCAGGTTTTCGGCCTGCCCGGGGCTGTTGTTTTAAGCGGCTGCTGCCATGGTATATTTTTGCCCAGATGCGTGTTTGTCGCACCAGCTTTGCGACCCTTGAAAGGAAACTCATATATGGTTCCAGCATTCGTACCGCAGCAAGTACCGCCTTCCCAATGGGGATGCAACACCCAGGATTTGCTCTTGATTCACGGCATCTTCAGGAACACCCTGCAACGCCTGCCGGCCCGGTTGATGTACAAGCTGGCGGGCAAGGGCAATTTTGAACAGGAGTGGCGTCAACTCTACGGCGACTGAGACCCCAGGTGCAAAAAAAGGCTGGAATCCAGCCTTTTTCATGTGTTGAAAATGATAGCGTCCCTTACCCCAGCGCCACATCCAGGATCATCATGATGACAAAGCCGAAGGCCACGCCGATGACGCCGATGTTGCTGTGGCCGCCTTCCTGCAGTTCGGGAATCAGTTCCTCCACCACCACATAGATCATGGCGCCGGCGGCAAAGGCCAGCAGGAAGGGCAGCACCGGTACCACCAGGGAGGTGAGGAGGATGGTGAGGACTGCTGCGATGGGCTCCACGGCGCCGGACAGGGTGCCCAGGCTGAAGGCCTTCCACTTGCTGGTGCGCTTGTTTTTCAGGGGCATGGAGGCGATGGCCCCCTCCGGGAAGTTCTGGATGGCGATGCCGATGGCCAGGGCCATGGCCCCGGCCAGGGAGATGTTGCTGTTGCCGGTTAAAAAGGCGGCAAACACAACGCCCACTGCCATCCCCTCGGGGATGTTGTGGATGGTGACCGCCAGCAGCAGCATGGTGTTCTTCCGGGCGTGGGAGGGCAGGCCCTCGGGCTCGTCCTGGTCAAAATGCTGGTGGGGGATAAGGCTGTCCAGCAGCAACAAAAAACCGATGCCGGCCAGAAAGCCCAGGGCGGCAGACAGCCAGGGGATCTTGCCCATCTCCTCGGATTTTTCGATGGCGGGCAGCAGCAGGGACCAGACCGAGGCCGCCATCATGACGCCGGAGGCGAAGCCGGCCAGCATTTTGCGCAGGGAGGACGACATCTCGTTTTTCATGAACACCACCAGGGAAGCCCCCAGGGTGGTGCCCGCAAAGGGAATCAGGACGCCCAGGGCGACCTGGAGTTCTTTTGTCATGTCGAACATTCCTTTCTGACCGCTATGATACTTGCTGAATGGTGGCGCCCTCTCTGCATAAGCGCAGGGGCAGGCTATGAACCTGGGGGAAGCCGGCTGCCAGCCGGGCCTCCAGGGCTTCAGGAAAGCCCGGGTCCTGGTAGATGCACATCAGGCTGGGCCCGGCCCCGGAGAGGAAGCAGGCGGCGGCGCCGCATTCTTCTGCCGCTGTCTGCAATGCCGCAGCGCTGGGGATGAGGGCAAAGCGGGCGTCCTGGTGCAGCCGGTCCTGACAGGCTGCGCGCAGCAGCCTGGGATCGTCCCCCTCCAGGGCCTTCACCAGAAAAGCCGCATGGGTCAGATTATACACAGCGTCATGAAGGCTGACAAGGGCGGGCAGGGCGGCACGGGCCGCTGCCGTGCTGAGGTCCTGGTCTGGTATGAGGGCCAAAAAGCGCCAGCCCGGGTGCAGGGCCACCGGCAGGGAAAGGGGCCGGCCCTCTTCCATCAGGGACACCTGCACCCCGCCAAAGAGGGCCGGGGCGATGTTGTCCGGGTGGCCCTCCAGGCGGACCGCCAGCCGGAACACCTCCTCCTGGGGCATCCTCAGGCCGTGGAGGGCGTCCGCCCCCAGGATGCCCCCCAGGATGCAGGCGGCGCTGCTGCCCAGGCCCCGGGACGCCGGGATGTCAGAGGCGATGTGCAGGCGCAGCCCTGCAGGGGAGATGCCCTGTTCCTTCAGGGCTGCCCGGTAGGCCCGGTAGACCAAATTGTTGTCATCAGCGTAGCTGGCGTCGGTGCCGGTGATGACGAGCCCTTCCGGCTGCAGGCTGAACTGAAAGCGGGCGTACAGGGCCAGGGCCGCCCCCAGGCAGTCAAAGCCGGGGCCCAGGTTGGCGGTGGTGGCGGGCACCCGGACTGTTACCATGCGGCCAGCCTCCACGTGATGTCCTGAAGGATGTCCTCCCTGTCCACCAGATCCCGGTGGCGCACCGGGCGTGTCAGCACCGCTGCCAGAGCCCGGGGAACTGGCTGGCCAGCGGCGGCTTCCAGGCTGGGAAGCAGCTGGGCCGGGTCCTTTGGCACCGGCTTGTTGATGGCAGCCAGCACCGTCTTGGGGAACTTGAAGGGGGAGGCGGTGGCCAGCACCACCCGTGGGTTCCGGGAAGGGCCCAGCGCCTCCTGGGCCAGCCAGGCGGTGGCGGTGTGGGGGTCCATCAGGTAGCGGTATTCCCCAAACACCTGGCGGATGGCCGTCAGGGTGTCCCCGTCTGTGGCGGAAGCCCCCTGGAAATGCTCCTGGATGTGGGAAAGGGCCGGGCCGGACACCTGGTAGTGCCCATCCCGGGCCAAGTCTGCCATCAGGGCCTGCACCTTGTGGGTGTCCTCCAAAAAGGCGTAGTACAGCAGGCGCTCCAGGTTGCTGGACACCAAAATGTCCATGGCAGGGGAGAGGCTGGTCCTTAGCGCCCGGTTCTTATCGTAGCGCCCGGTGGCCAGAAAATCCGTCAGCACCCGGTTCTCATTGGAGGCGCAGACCAGCCGCCCGATGGGCCAGCCCAGGCGCTTCACCAGGTAGCCAGCCAGGATGTCGCCAAAATTGCCGGTGGGTACGATGAAATCGATGTCCTGCCCGGGCTGCACGCCGTGTTTTTGCGTCAGTTCCCGGCAGGCGGTGATGTAATACACCATCTGGGGCACCAGCCGGCCGATGTTGATGGAATTGGCGCTGGTAAGGGCCATCCCGGGGGGCAGGAGGGCTTCCTGCTGTTGAAAGGCGTCCTTCACGGCGGCCTGGGCGTCGTCAAAATTGCCCCGGATGCCCACGGCCTTCAGGTTGTCCCCTGGCATCCTTGTCATCTGGGCCTGTTGCATGGGGCTGATGCCCTTCATGGGGTAGTACACCAGCACCGAAAAACCCGGGATGTCCCGGAAGCCCTCCATGGCGGCGGAGCCGGTGTCCCCGCTGGTGGCGGTGAGGACGGCATACCGCAGGTCCGGGCTGGCCAGTTCCCGCGCCTGGGCCAGCAGGAGGGGCAGCACCTGCAGGGCCAGGTCCTTGAAGGCGGCGGTGGGGCCGTGGAACAGCTCCAGCACAAAGCTGCCCCCCACCGGCACCAGGGGGGTGACGCCGGCGGCATCAAAGCGGGCATAGGCCGCCTGCAGCTGCGCTGCCACCTGCTCTGTGACCACCTCCGGGAAAAACGCCGCCAGCATCCGGACGGCCACATCCCCGTAGCCAGGGCCCAGGGGGCCGATGGCCTGGCGGCTGGGCAGGGATTCCGGCACAAACAGCCCGCCGTCTTTGGCCGCGCCTGAAAGCAGGGCCTGGACTGCGGGAACAGGGGCAGAAGCCCCCCGGGTGCTGTGGTAGCGCATCGCTCCTCCTGTTGGTTTGAAAAAGGGTCGGATACGGGACAGACCCAGTATATCCGCCCCGTAAAGGCCGGTCAATCCAGGCCCCGGGCTTGCAAGCCTGAAGGTGGGGGAGTAAGATGGGCAGGGCAAAGGAGGTTGACCGATGCACAAGCACAGACCCCGGGCCCTGGGCCCGCATACGATAAAGCAAACCCTGGCGCTGCTGTGCGCCCTGTTGATGATATCCGCCCTGGTCCCTTGGAATCAGGGCAAGGCGGCAGCCGCGCCGGCGGTGACCCCGGTGGATGCCTCCACACCGCCCCCTTTCACGGATTATCCGACCTTGTCCGAGTCCGGCTTTCTGTGCCCAGATTGCGAAGAGGAGGAGTTTGTCCACGAGGACCCGGAAAACGGGCAGTACATCTACATCTCAAGGGATTTGCGGGTGGAGATCAACCGCCACCAGGCCGTGCACGAGAAGCGCAAGCTGGTCTGGTTCATTGCGGACATCCGCTTCCAGGGCTATGAGGCCTTCCGGGCCTTCCTGGCCGACCCTGGCAACTACCGCATCCAGGCGCGGCCTTCGGACATCGCACTGCGCAACAAGGTGGTCTACGCCCAGAACGGGGATCTGTTCACCTGGCGTTATTACAACAAGAAAACCGTGGGTCTCATCATCAGAAGCGGCAAACCGCTGCACAAAACCACCTACAACAAGCCCCTGGGTGCGGTGCCGCCCCTGGACGAGCTGGCCCTGTACCCCGACGGCACCGTGGAGATGAACCACCCGGGCCAGGTGAGTCCTGAAGAATACCTGCAAAAAGGCGCCATGGATGTGCTGGCCTTTGGTCCCATCCTCTTCCGGGACGGGGTGAAGGACAGCAGGCTGTCCAAGCATTTCGCCCACCGGGAGCCCCGCAGCGCCCTGGGGGTGGTGGAGCCCGGGCATTTCATCGGCATCCTGGTGGAGGGCCGCAACGAGCGCAGCGTAGGCGCCAGCCTCAATTTCGTGGCCGACCGCCTGATGGAGCTGGGCTGTGTGGAGGCCTTCACCCTGGACGGCGGCCAGACCGCTTCCATGATTTTCATGGGCAAAGAGGTGATGGACCCGGGGATTTACAACGGCTTCCAGAAGGCCCGCCTTCAGCAGGACATCATCGGCATCGGCACCTCCCCGAAGGTTAAAAAATAAGAGGCCTTGGTGGGTATTAAAAAAGAATCATGAAACCCCGGCTCTTTACTGGGCCGGGGTTTTATAATGAAGATAAACCATATCAAAGGGGGAGTTTCAGAGGGCACAGCCCTCTGAGTGAAATCGTCTCGCGCGGCTCTGCCGCGAGGGCGGGGCGAATTGCGAAGCAATTCATTCCTTGCATTTTCGCTGGCCGTGAGCCGAGCGAACAAGCGAAAATGCCCGATCCTCCTAATCGACAAAGTGTCCGCAGACACTTTGTCGACACTCAAAAACCCCGGCGCTTTACTGGGCCGGGGTTTTGCTGTAGTTGGCGGGCGCTTCGGGCAGGGTGTCATAGGCCCAGGAATGGGTGCGCTTCATGAAGCTGTCGGATTTCAGGAAATACTGGTGCCCGCCTGCGTCGTCCCAGGTCACGTCCACATGGTACCACTGGCCCTCAATCTGCACCAGGTTCCAGGCATGGAAATCCATGTCATTGCCGCCCCTGCCAATGCCTGTGACGTATTTGTTGGGGATGCCTGCCGCCGTCAGCAGCAGCTGGTAGGCCAGGGCAAAGCTCTGGCACACCCCGGTGCCCAGCAGCAGCACCCCGTGGGGGTCATAGAGGGTGTAGCCGTGGTCATAAAAGGCGGAGCGGGTCAGGTGGTCATGGAGCCATTTGGCCTGGCCGTAGGCGTCCGGGGCCTGGGCCTTGCTCTTTGCCGCCAGCTCCTGCACCTTGTCCCGCAGCATCGCGTCGGTGACCACCCGGCGCGTGCCGTTTGGATAGGTGTGCACCAGAATCAGGCCGCTGTCAAAGGTGCTTGTGCGGCCGTTCATGTCGGTGACTTCCACCACAAAGCGGATTTTCCCGTCTGTCTCCGGCAGGAAGGTGGCGCTGCCGCTGTCGACTTCTAAGCTTCGCTCCTCCGTCAGCTGCCGGCCGTCACCATACCAGCGGGTGGTCACCTGCAAGGGGGCCTCCTGCGCCTCGATGGCCCACTGCACCTGGACGCCCGGGCCCTCTCCGGTGTCCACGGGCTGGCTGTCCACCCGGCAGGCGACCGGGCTCACCGAAAACAGCACCGGCATGGTGTTGGAGGTGCAGGTGCTGCTGCTGCCGTCCGGAAGGGTCAGGGCAACCACCAGCTTCAGCCAGCCCTTGTCCGGCGGCGTAAAGACGGCCTGGCCAGCCTCCAGGGTGGCCGGGATTTCCTCCCAATCCGGCCCCCGGCGATAGGCCCAGGTGCAGGTGACGGCATCCTGCGGGATGCCTTCCGGCAGGCCCACCTGGGCAAGGGCTGGCTGCCCCACGGTGGCCATGTCCTGCAGCAGGGTGATGCTGCAGGCGGCTGGCGCCCCGGCTTTTGTGCTGCCGGCAGCCGGGAACACCAGGCCTGCCAGCAGGGCCCCCAGGCAGATCAACGCCAGGGCTTTGCTGCTGAATCGTGCTGTTGTCATGCTTGTACCTCACTGAACGCTTTCACCGGTTCATCCTACTACAAAGCCTGACTGGGCTCAATATCAAAACCCCGGGCGATTTCAGGATTAGATTGAAGATATACCATGCCAGAGGGGAGTTTCAGAGGGCACAGCCCTCTGAGTGAAATCGTATCGCCCGGCTCTGCCGGGCGTGCGGGGCGGTTTGCGTAGCAAACCATTCCGCGCATTTTCGCTGGCCGTGAGCGCAGCGAGCAAGCGAAAATGCCCGTTCCTCCAAAACGACAAAGTGTCCGCAGACACTTTGTCGACAGGCAACACCCCGGGCAAGCCCGAGAGCTGACGTGTCCGCAGACACTTTGCCGACAAGCAAAACCCCGGGCAAGCCCGGGGTTTCGTGTAATCAGTGTTGTTCTAAATTATTTTGCGTTCTCGGCGGCCTTCTTCAGGGAAGCCAGGTAGTCGCCCACGGTGATGGTGACGGAAGCCTTCAGCTCCTCCACCTCGGGAACCTGGGTGTGGTTCGCATCCCGCTCGAACACGGGGATGTTCAGCACTTCTTCAACGGTCTTGCCGGTGGCGTACTCGGCGAAGGCAGCAATCTGCTCAAACCATTCTTTGCCGATCTCGCTGCGGGCGCGCATGCCGTACTCGTCGCCCTTCTCCAGCTTGGTCTTCAGCTCTTCGGGCAGGTCCACGGGCTTGCCCTCGGCGGAGAACTGGATCTTGCTCTGCTGCACGTCCCAGGTTACGGACTGGATCTTGCCTTCGGCATCCAGCACCAGGCTGCACACGGTGGTGTTCACCTGGGCGGCGCCGGCCTTCTCAGCGGTGGCTTCGGCGACGGAGCCGATGGAGGTGACCATGCCCAGGCCGTGCTTCACAGCGGGGGCTTCGGCGGGGGCGGCTTTCGCGGCTTCCAGCTCGGCCTTTACGCCTTCCAGCTCGGCCTTGACATCTTCCACAGCTTTCTCAGCGGTGGTCACTTTGGCGGTGGCCTCGGTCAGTTTCTTTTCGACATTGCCCTTCTCCACAAAACCGTAGACGGCCACAGCGGCTGCCACGATCAGCAGAACGACGGTTAAAGTCAAACCTTTTTTCATGGGGGGATCCTCCTTAAAATGATTACGCAAGGTATCATAACCCAAATTGGCCGCTGCGTCAACGAAAATACCTTAAGTTCAAAGATTGATGGGCGGATTCTGTCCCGCTTGGAGCCGGATTTGCCCGCCCGGAAGCTTTGTTGTTTTAACGGATCGGGATGTCCCGCTCCGCCGCGATGGCACTCAGGTGCAGGAAGGCCTGGCGGTAGTCTGCCGCGGTGTCCATGTGCTCCAGCAGCACCGGGGCATCCGGCCCCAGGTGGCGGTGGATGCTGTCCAGCACCAGGGCAAAATCAAGCTGCCCCAGTCCCGGGGCGGTTTCCCGGACCAGGCAGGTGAAGTCCGGCTCCATCAGGCTGTCCTTCAAATGGGTGCTTTTGATGTGGGGGCCCAATCTCACCAGGCATTCCTCAATGAACTCATGGGCATAGAGGAAGCGCCGGGGGCTGTTGATCATGTTGACGAAATCCATGTGCACCGCAAACTGGGGGCGGTCGATGTCCTGCAGCATCTGCAGGTATTCATCCGGCCCGTCCGGCAGCATCCAGGGCATGGGCTCCAGGGTGTAAAACGCCCTTTTGGGCTGGACGCTGTCGATGACCTCCTGAATGGTCCGGATGATTTGGTCATAGGTTTCCTGGGTGTAGTTGGCCTTGTAGGGGCCGTCCCAGCGGGGGCCGGGGGCGCCGGCGATGTTGACGCAGCAGGGGATGCCGTATTCCTCCGCCAGGGACAATTGGGCCCTGGCATAGGCCAGGTTGTGCTCCTGCCGGGCTGCGTCCGGGTCCAGCAGGTTGCGCCACACCCCCACTTCCGCGATGACAACGCCGCTTTCCCGGACGGCGGCAATCACCTCCCGGGCCAGGGTCTGGTCCGTATTGCTGTCCACCGGGCAGGGGATGGCCGCAAAGCCGGTGTCCTTGAGCAGTGCTAAAAATTCCTCCGGGGTGTGCCAGGGGCCCACCACCGATCCGCCTAATTTCATGGCGTCCTCCTTATGGTTGTTGGTGTTTAGTATCATTGTAGGGATGTGTCCCCCTGTTTTCAAGGGCTCCGGCCTGCTTTCCCGGGGGCCCTGTTCCTTTCTTGCATTTTGTTTGTCCCATCCGGCAGGCTGCCGTATGATTGGGGCAGCAAGGGAGAGGAGGTGGCAGCATGCCGGCGGTTTTCATCAATGCAGGGGTGGTAATCCTGGGCTCCTTCCTGGGCCTGATGGCCGGCAGGCTACTGACGGCCCGCTACAACCAGGCCGCCATGACGGCCCTGGCCCTGTGCACCCTCTTGATCGGCATCTCCGGCGCCCTGAAGGGGCAGAACATCCTGATCATCATTATCGCCCTGGTGCTGGGGGCCCTGCTGGGCACCCTGTTGAACCTGGACTTGGGCCTGGCCCGGCTGGGGGAGAAGGCCCAGGCCCTGACCCGGGCCCGCTTTGGCCCGGTGGCGGAGGGCTTTGTCACCGCCTCCCTGCTGTTTTGCGTGGGGGCCATGTCCGTCACCGGCTCCCTGGAGGCCGGGCTGGCCGGCGATTATGCCACCCTCTACGCCAAAAGCGCCCTGGACTTCGTGGCCAGCATCATGCTGGCTTCCACCCTGGGGGCGGGGGTGATGCTGTCGGCCCTCACCATCCTCCTCTACCAGGGGGGCATCGTCCTGCTGGCCGGCCTGGTGGCGCCCCTTCTCAGCCCTGTTGCCATCCAGGAGATGACCGCCGTGGGCTCCCTCATCATCCTGGCCCTGGGCCTGAACATGCTGGGGCTCACCAAAATCAAGGTGGCGGACCTGCTGCCCGCCATCCTCCTGGCCCCTGTGGCGGTGGCACTATTCGCCCTGTTTTAGACAGGCACATATTACGGTTATGTAAAACTTCTTAACAAAATTTTCAGGATGTCGAATATTCCGGGCCCCAATTCCGTCTATACGGGTAAGGGGCCCGTGGTTTGTTTGTGTTCAAGCGGAATGTGGATCCTCCTGCATGAAAGCCCGCCAGGGCCCCGTTCTATGTTTGTTATACTAAACACACGAGTTAATGCACTCAGGAATCGAGGATTTTTGATGGCTCTGCTAAGTCGAAGGAACGAGGCGTAGCCGTAGCCTACGCTGAGTGAATGAGACGACGCAGAGGCGCAAAAAGACCGGTTCATGGAAGCATTAAAGAGTGCGTTTAGTATAACAGACCAAGGAGCACACCATGAAACAATATGACCTCATCACCGCCACCAGCATG
>DAITOE010000038.1:0-9269 GCA_036834245.1 Clostridia bacterium
GTGATGTCCCGCAGGGCCCGCATGTACCAGCGCATCTGGTCCCGGTAGCGGTCCCTCAGGGTGTCCGGGTCCCCCCAGTCGGTTTTATAGTCCACCAGCACCCAGGCCCCCGCTTCTACAAAGCAGCTGTCCAGCACCCCCTGGAGGATCATGTCCTCGTCCGCCAGCAGGGTGAAGGGCCATTCGGCGTGGCGCTCCGGGCTGGCGGCCATGCGCTGGGCCAGGCTGCTGCGGTAGAAGCGTTGCACGTCCTCCTCCCGGATGCTGTCCCGCTCGGCCCGGGTCAACAGGTTTTTCTGCAGCATCCCATCCATGGCGGCGGCCAGGGCCGTTTGCAGGGGCCCGTCCGCCAGGGCCACGAAATCCGCAGGGTCCAGGGCGCACAGCACCTTGTGGGCCGCCGCCCCCCGCTGGGCCGCGGTGAGGCGCTCCCCTGCGATGCTTTCCAGGACGGGCTCCATGAGCCGCACCGGCTGCAGCTCCCTGCGCTTCACCTCCGGGGTTTCGTCCTGGCTTTCCAGGTGGGCGGTGCGCCGCAGCAGGGCGGTGACGGAGCTTTTCTGAGGAATGCGCAGGGGCGGCTGCAGGGGCTTGAACAGGTTGTCCGGCGCCTCAATCCCCGGGGGCATCTGAAGGGCGGCGCTGGCGGCCGCAGGGCTTCCTTCTTGGGCTGTCAGGCTGTAGGCATCATGCCATGCGATCAGAAAGCGGCTGCCGTTGTAGGCGGTAAACAGGCCTTCAAAGCCCTGGGACAGGGGTTCGTACAGCGGGGCGCAGACCCAGTCCAGCATGGATTTGGCGGCGCTGGCCGCATAATCCCCCTCCGGCAGCCCCCAGCGGAGGAGGGCGCTGTCCAGCCGGCCCGCGCTGCCCACCAGAATGAGGCGCTCCTTGGCCCGGGTCAGGGCCACATACAGCAGGCGGGCCTCCTCGCTTTGCTCCTCCCGGGTCTTTTTCACCCGGATGGCGCTGACGCCAAAGCCGTCCTTGAAATAGCGGTGCGCCACGTTCACCTGGCGCAGGGCCAGGCCGGTCTGGGCGTCCATCAAAAGGGGCAGTTCAAAGCGGCTGCCGGCAAAATGCCGGGCCAGGTCCGGGACAATCACCACGGGAAACTGCAGGCCCTTGGACTTGTGCATGGTCATGATGCGCACCACGTCCTCCTGCATGCCCAGGGAGGCGCTGCGGTCCCTGAGGTTGGATTTGATGGCCTTCAAGGCCCGCTCCACAAAATCGCTCAGGTTGAGGGGCTCCCCCTCCGGCGCGGCCTGGGCCACCAGGATGCGCAGGTTGGCCCGGCGCAGCCTGCCGTCCTCCCGGGCGCCTGCCAGGGCATAGAGGCCCGATTCCCGCAGCAGCAGGCCTAAAAAGCGGTCCAGGGGCATGGTGCCGGCCATCAGCCGCCAGCGCTCCAGGCGCTCCAGCGCCGACTTGCACTTGCTGTCCTGCTGTGCCAGGGCAAAAAAGGATTCGTGCAGCGGGCTTCTGGCGGACTCCGCCTGCTCCCGCAAGCGGGCCAAATCATCCGGCGTGAAGCCAAAGACCGGGCTGGCCAGGGCCGAGAGCAGGGGCACATCCTGCAGGGGGTTGTCCAGCACCTGCAGCAGGGACAGCACGTCCCGGACGTCCGTCTGGGTGTAGAACTCCCCCTGGGCGTCGGAATAGGTGGGGATGTCCTGGGCGTTGAGCATCTCCGCCATCACAGAGGCCCGGCCGGCCGCGTTGCGCAGCAGGATGACGATGTCCCGGTAGGACAGCTCCCGGCTGCCGGCGGCGTCTTCGATAGCGGTGCCCACCAGTTCCCGGATGCGGCGGGCCACCAGGCGGGCCTCATACACAAAGGCCTGCTCCGCTTCCCCCGGGGGCAGGGGGGCGGGTTCTTCCTCCTCCCCGGGCATGGCTTCTGCCGCCACCTCCTCCAGGGTGTCCAGGGCGGCATCCGGATCCGCCGGCTCCCCGTCCTTGTGCAGCAGGTGCAGTTCCACCGGCGGGTCGTCCAGGTCCTTGCGCCCGGTGGTCAGCATGGCCTCGTCATCATAGGCGATCTCTGTGGCTTTTTCCCGCATGGCCCGCTGAAAAATCAGGTTCACGGCGTTTAGGATATTGGCCCGTGAGCGGAAGTTGTCCTTCAGGGTGATCAGGCGCTCCCGGGCTTCCTCGTCCATGGAAAACTGCCCGTGCTTGCGCAGGAACAGGGAGGGGTCCGCCAGGCGGAAGCGGTAGATGCTCTGCTTCACGTCCCCCACCATGAACAGGGTGTTGCCGGGGCCCCGCAGGCGGCGGATGATGGCCTCCTGGATCTGGGAGATGTCCTGGTACTCGTCCACAAACAGCGCGTCATAGGAGGACACCACCTCTTCCCGCACCTGGTCATCCTGCAGGGCCAGCAGGGCCAGGTGCTCCATGTCATGGAAGTCCCACAGCAATTCTGCCGCCTTTAAGGCCTGGTAGCGCTGGGCGGTGTCCTTCACCAGGGCGGCCAGCGCCTGGAGCCGGGGCAGGGTGGCCCGGATGTCCGCCATCCAGGCATCTGCCTGGGCCGCATCCGCCGGCAGCAGGGCCAGGGCGCCATTGATCAGGTCCTTGGCCTCCTGGCGCAGCACGTCCTTCACCAGGGCGGCCAGCTCCGGGTCCTCCGACTCCGGCGCCTTTTTGCTGGACAGGCGGGTGAAGCGGGGGCTGCCCAGGGTGGGCCGGGGCTGCTTTAAGGCTGTTTGCAGCATGTCCACCATCACCAGGTCGTCGCTGATGGCGCTGGCATAGCGGCCGGGCCCTTCCGGACGGGCGCAGAGGTCTGCACAGGCTGACAGCAGTCCCTCTGCCCCTTCCAGCATCAGCCGGGCCTCCTGCAGCATCACCTGGTACCAGGGGTGGGCGTACAGGTCCTGGCAGCGGTCCGCCTGCACCATCTCCTCCAGCCACAAAAAGGGGGCTTCCTTGGCCATGAGGAAGTTATACAGGGCCGTGACCATCTCCAGGATCTGGGCCTCGGTGAAGGCCTCCGCCAGGTCCAGAAAGGCCGGGGTGGGGTCCTCATGGGCAGCGTCCAGGGCCTCGTCCTGGGCCCGGGAGAACAATTCCTGCTGCCGGGCCTCGTCCGCGGCCCTGGAGTTGGGGTCGGTGCCGGCGGCCTGGAAGTACTGCCGCAGCAGCTTCTGGCAAAAGCCGTGGAGGGTGGAAATATCGGCGCCCCCCAGCTTCAAAAACTGCCTTCTGATGTGCTCACTGTCCACCGCCTCCTCCGCCAGCAGGGCGGTGAGGCGCTCCTTCATCTCCTCCGCCGCGGCCTTGGTGAAGGTCATCACCAGCATCCGGTCCAGCTGCATCCCCTCGTTGAGGAGGCTGCGCACCCGCTGGATGAGGACGGCGGTTTTGCCGCTGCCGGCGGCGGCGGACACCAGGATGTCCGGGTTGCGGGCGGTGATGGCCTGCAGCTGGCGGGGGGTCCACTCAGGCATCGGACACCTCCATCAGCCGGGCAAAGGCCTGCATCACGGCCAGCTTGCCGGACACATAGGTGAGGGCCCCCTGCTGGTAGACGGCATAGGGCGGCCGCATGGGGGCATCGCAGGACAGCTCGATGGAAGCCCCCTGCACAAAGGCGCCGGCGGCCATAATTACCTGGTCCTCATAGCCCGGCATGTCCCAGGGCTCGGGGCTGGCAAAGGAATCCACGGGGGAGGCGCTCTGGATGCCCTGGCAGTAGGCCACCACCTTCTCGGGGCTGCCCATCAGGAGGGCCTGGATGATGTCGCTGCGGGCTTCAAAGGGGCCGGGGAGGGCTGCCATCCCCAGCAGCTCCGCCACCCGGGCGGCCAGGGCCGCGGTTTTCAAAGCCTGGCACACGGTGTGGGGCGCCATGAAGAGGCCCTGGTAAAAGGGCCGGTAGGAGGCCTCATAGCTGCCCACCTCCCGGCCGATGCCGGGGGCGGTGAGGCGGTGGGCCACCCGCTCCACCGCCTTGGTGGTGCCTGCGATGTAGCCGCCGGTGGGGGCGATGCCGCCCCCCAGGTTCTTAATCAGGCTGCCGGCCACCAGGTCGGCGCCGAAGAAAGTGGGCTCCTCCGGGGTGACGAAGGCGCCGTAGCAGTTGTCCACCATGACAAAGGCCGCGGGGTTCTTCTGTTTGACTGCCGCCACCACGGCTGCCATGTCCTGGGGCATCAGGGAGGGCCGGAGGGCATAGCCCCGGCTGCGCTGGAGGAAGACCACCCGGGTCTGGGGCGTCATGGCGGCCACTACCGCTGGGATGTCCACCTGGCCTTGATCATTCAGGTCCACCACCCGGCAGGAAACCCCCATTTCCGCCAGGGAGCCGGGCTCCCGGTGAAAGCCGATGACCCCTTCCAGGGTGTCGTAGGGGGCGCCGGTGGCCACCAGCAGCTCCTCCCCCGGCAGCAGCAGGCCAAAGAGGCAGACCGCCAGGGTGTGAGTGCCGCTGGCCAGCTGGGGCCGGCAGATGGCAGCCTCCGCGCGGAAGATGTCTGCACACAGGGCCTCCAGGGTGTCCCTTGCGATGTCGTCATAGCCGTAGCCCGTGGTGGGCGTGAAATGCCGGGCGGCCACCTGGTGGCGGGCAAAGGCGGCCAGCACCCGCCCGGTCCACAGCTCCTCCACCTGGGAAAAGCCGGCAAACACCGGCGCCAGGTCGCTTTCAGCCTGCCTGATCAGGGACGCAAGATCCTTCTTCATCATGCGTCAAACATGGTCTGGATGCGCTCCAGGTTGGTGTCCGGGTCCTTCTTGCCGTTGAGCCAGGTGATGCGCTTGTCCGCGGTGAACCAGGTCATCTGCCGCTTGGCATAGTTCCTGGTGCGGCGGGACATCAGTTCCATGGCATCATCCATGGTGGACTCCCCCCGCAGGTAGGGCAGCAGCTCCTTGTAGCCCAGGCCCTGCATGCTCTGGGCCTGGGGGCTGACCCCGGCATCCAGCAGGCCTTTCAGCTCCCGCAGCAGGCCGTCCCTGAGCATCCGGTCCGCCCGGGCGTTGATGCGCTCGTACAGCTCCTGCCGGGGCCAGGCCAGGGCAAACAGCCGCATGTCATAGGGGCCGTCCTCATCGGTCTGCTGGGGCTGGGCGGACATGGGGGTGCCGGTCAATTCCAGCACCTCCAGGGCCCGGATCACCCGGCGCAGGTTGTTGGGGTGCAGCTTTTTCGCGGTTTCCGGGTCCTTCTCCTCCAGGATTTTGTGCACCGCCTGGTTGCCCTCCTCCTGGGCCATGTGGAGGTAGCGCTCCCGGATCAAGACATCGCTCTGGGTATCGCCAAAGACCATCTCCCGGGAGAGGGCCCGCAAGTACAGCCCCGTGCCGCCGCACAGCACCGGCAGCCGGCCCCGGCTGAGCACCTCCTCAATGGCGGCCTTGGCCTGGGGCTGGTATTCCGCCACGGAATAGGGGCTGTCCGGGGGCACGATGTCCAGCATGTGGTGGGGCACCAGCTCCCGGTCCTGGCGGCTGGATTTGGCGGTGCCGATGTCCATCCCCTGAAACACCTGCATGGAATCCATGCACACAATCTCCCCGTTCATGGCCTGGGCAGCCTGCAGGGCCAGGGCCGATTTGCCGCTGGCGGTGGGGCCCACCAGCCCCAGAATCTTTGGCTTTTTCATCCTTGTATCCTCTTGAATCGTTTTTCCAGTTCCCGCCGCGTCATCTCCAGCACAATGGGCCGGCCATGGGGGCAGGAGGGGATGGTCTGCCGGGCGGTCATCTCGTCTGCCAGGGCCTGGAGGGCCCCCTCCGGCAGGCGTTCCCCGCCCTTCACTGCATGCTTGCAGGAGGCCATGATGATGCGCTCCCTGAGGCTGCGCCCTGCCAGCCTGCCGGCATCCCGCAACTCGTCCAGGGCGTCCAGAAAGCTCCGGGCCGCCAGGGGCTCCCCCAGTTCCACCGGCACGCTCAGCAGGCGCACCGCCCGGTGGCCGAAGTCCTCGGCCTCAAAGCCGGCCTGGGCCAGCGCCTCCTGGTAGGCCAGGAAGGCCTGGTAGTCCGGGTAGTCCAACTCCAGCAGCTGGGGCAGCAGCAGGGTCTGGGCGGGCTGTTTTTCATCTGCCGACAGCATCATCCGGTCAAAGAGCAGCCGCTCGTGAAGGGCGTGCTGGTCAATCAGCAGCAGGCGCTCCCCCTGCTGGGCGATGATGTAGGTGTGGAAGGCCACCCCCAGCACCTGGAGCCGCTCCCCGGGCCTGGACACCTGGGGGGCGTGCAGCTGCTCCGCCTCTTCCTCAGCCGCCAGGGCGGGCCCTGGCACCGGGGCAGCAACCTCTTGCACCGCTTCCACCGCTATATCCCGGGCCACCAGGGCCCGGGGCGGGGGCTGTAGCGCCGGGGCGGCGGCCCGGGGCGGCGCTTCCTCCTGAGGGGCAGGGGGCGCCTCCGGCTCCACCCGGCTCACCCTTGGGGCATCCGCCTCCGGCGGCCGTTCAAACAGGGGGGGCGGGCTGTCCAGGGGCGCTGTGGCCACCGCCGTCCTGATGATGTCACTGAGGGCATCCAGCACCTCGTTTTCCCGCTGGAAGCGCACCTCCCATTTGTTGGGGTGGACGTTCACATCCACCGCCTCATAGGGCAGGGTGATGGACAGGGCGCACAGGGGGTAGCGGCCGATCATCACCCGGTGGCGGCAGCCCTCCTCCACCGCCCGGCTCAAGAGGCTGCTGCGCACTGCCCGGCCGTTTAGGAAAAAATGCTGGTGGCTGCGGTTGCCCCTTGCTTCCTCCCCGATGCCCACCAGGCCGGACACCAGCATCCCGGCGCCGGCCCCTTCCACCTTCACCAGGGCCTTGAGGGTGGAAAGGCCGTACACCGCCAGCACCGCGCTGTCCAGGCTGCCGTCCCCGGGGCTGGCGTAGAGCTGCTTTCCGTCGGAGGTGAGCCGGAAGGCCACGTCCGGCCGGGACAGGATGAGCAGCTGAATCAGTTCCGCGCACAGGGCCGCCTCCCGCTGGGGCTTTTTCATGTAGTCCCGGCGCACGGGGGCGTTGTAGAACAGGTCACGCACCGTCACCTGGGTGCCCTCCGCCGAGGCGGCCTCCACGATGCCCTTCATCTCGCCGCCTTCGTTCACCGCCTTCATCCCCGACAGGCTGTCCTTCTGCCGGCTGATGAGGGTGACCCGGCTCACCCGGGCAATGCTGGGCAGGGCCTCCCCCCGGAAGCCCAGGGTGGCCACGGAATGCAAATCCTCCGCCCGGCCCAGCTTGCTGGTAGCATGGGGCAAAAACACCAGGCGCAGGTCTTCCGGCGCAATGCCCGCGCCGTTGTCCGTCACCCGGATCAGGTCCAGCCCGCCCCCCTCAATGGCCACCGACACCGCAGTGGCCCCGGCGTCCAGGCTGTTTTCCACCAGCTCCTTGATGCAGCTGGCGGGCCGCTCCACCACCTCCCCGGCGGCAATCAGCTCCACCACCTCCGGGGGCAGCACACGGATCAGTCCTGACATCCTTCCTCCTTTATCATGCTCATATCTTCCGGGCCTTTTCCTTCAGCACAAACAGCTGGTTCAAGGCCTCCATGGGGCTCATCTGAAGCACGTCCAGCTGGGCCAACTCCTGCACCAGTTCCGCCCGGGCAAACTCCCCCAGGTCCAGCTGCTCGTTTTTCTGCCTGCCCTTTTTCTTCTCCAGGATGTTTTGCCCGATGGTGTCCTGGGTGATGTTGCTGGCCTCCAGCCGGGCCAGGATCTCCCGGGCCCGGGCCACCACGCTGCGGGGGACGCCGGCCATCCGGGCCACATAGACGCCGAAACTTTTGTCCGCCCCGCCCCGCTTGATCTTGTGCAGGAAGATGACCTCATCCCCCATTTCCTTCGTGAGCACGCTCACGTTCACCACCCCGGGCAGGGCGCCTTCCATGCCGGAGAGCTCGTGGTAGTGGGTGGCAAAGAGGGTGAGGGCGCCGGAGGTTTCCGTCCCGGCCAGGTACTCCACCGCCGCCCAGGCGATGGACAGGCCGTCCAGGGTGCCGGTGCCCCGGCCCACCTCGTCCAGCACCACCAGGGAATGGGGGCTGGCGTTGCGCAAAATCTGGGACAGTTCAATCATCTCCACCATGAAGGTGGACTGGCCGGCGGCCAAATCGTCCTGGGCGCCGATGCGGGTGAAGACGTTGTCCAGCAGGGGGATGTCCGCCGCGTCCGCCGGCACGAAGGAGCCCATATGGGCCATCAGGCAGATCAGCGCCGTCTGGCGCATGTAGGTGGACTTGCCCGCCATGTTGGGCCCGGTGACGATGAGGACCCGGTCGTTGCGGTCCATCTGGGTGTCATTGGGCACAAAGCCCCCTGCCTGCAAAGCCCCCTCCACCACCGGGTGCCGGCCTTCCTGAATGTTCAGCCTGCCCTCCAGGTTAATCTGGGGGCGGGTGTAGCGCTTGTCCCTTGCCGCCTGGGCCAGGGACTGCAGGGCGTCCAGGGTCTTGAAGCCCAGGGCCAGGTCCTGCAGGGGCGTGATGTGGGTAAACAACTCATCCAGGAGCGCGCTGTACAGGGCGCTTTCCAGGCGCAGGGCCTCCTCCTGGGCGCCCACGGCCTTGCGCTCCAGGTCGGTGAGCTCCTCCGTGGTGAAGCGCTCGGCGTTGGCCAGGGTCTGGCGGCGGACGAAGTGCGCCGGCACCAGGCCGTAGTTGGAGCGGGTCACCTCAAAGAAATAGCCGAAGACCCGGTTGTACTGGATCTTCAGGTTCTTAATCCCCGTGGCCTCCCGCTCCCGGGCCTCCAGGTCGCTGATCCATTTGCGGCCGTCCCGGGCAGCCAGCCGGGTTTCATCCAGCTGGGCATCATAGCCTGCCCGGATGACGCCGCCATCGGACAGGGCCACCGGGGCATCCTCCGCAATGGCCCGGCGCAGCAGCTCCGCCAGCGCCGGCTGGGGGGCCAGCAGCCTGTTCAGGGCGGCAAAACCGGGCTGGGGCAAGCTCGCCAGCAGCCGGCCCATCAGGGGCGCCTGCTCGATGGAGCGCAGCAGGGCCAGGCAGTCCCGGGGGTTCAAGGTGCGGTAGCTCAATTTGGACAGCAGCCGCTCCAGGTCGTAGACCTGTTTCAGCAGCGCGCTGACCTCCGACTGCATCACCGGGTCCTGGACCAGGGTCGCCACGCAGTCCAGGCGCTCGTTGATCAAATCCCTGTCAATCAGGGGCCGCTCCACCCAGGAGCGCAGCAGCCGTGCGCCCATGGCGGTCTGGGTCCGGTCCAGCTCATGCAGCAGGGTGCCCTTGCCGCCCCGGCCGTCCAGCCGGGCCACCAATTCCAGGCTGCGCCTGGTGGC
>DAITOE010000038.1:9369-11802 GCA_036834245.1 Clostridia bacterium
TCCGTGTCGTTGCTCAGGGCCTCCATGGGCTGCTGGCTTTGCAAAAAGGCCGCGGCGGCCCCCTCCCCCTCGGGGAAGGCCCGCACAAAAAACTCCCCGGTGGCCACGTCGCAAAGCGCCACCCCGGCCCGCTTCCCGGCGTAGTACACCGCGGCGATGAAGCGGTTTTTGGTGTGCTCCTCTGCGGCGCCCTCCGCATAGGTGCCCGGGGTGATGATGCGCACCACCTCCCGGCGCACCAGGGTTTTGCCCTTCCCGGGCTCCTCCGTCTGCTCGGCGATGGCCACCTTGAAACCCCGGCTGATGAGCCGGGCGATGTAGCCGTCCACGCTGTGCCAGGGCACCCCGCACATGGGGGCCCGCTCGGGGAGGCCGCAGTCCCGTCCGGTGAGGGTCAATTCCAATTCCCGGCTGGCGGTGACGGCGTCCTCAAAGAACATCTCATAAAAATCCCCCAGCCGGAACATCAGGATGGCATCGGGGTTCTGCTCCTTCAGCTCCAGGTACTGGCGCATCATCGGGGTCAGTTCAGACACAGGCATTTCTCCTTTTCATGCACCTGATTATATCATATTTGGGTGGGGTTTTGGGGAGAGGCACCGCGCAGCACCTCCCCGCATTTGCGCAAGCCTGAAAAGGCCGCTGCGAAACCGCAGCGGCCTGGGTGAAGGGATATGGTGTTTGGAAAGATCAATCACCCACCAGCATGTTGATGATGTACACCAGGTCGTCAATATTCACCTTGTCGTCCTTGTTGGCATTGGCGTTTTCCATGGATTTGGGCGGGATTGTGTTGATGATGTATTCCACAATGGCCCCCAGGTCCGCAGTGTTCACGCGGCCGTCTGCATTGGCATCACCCCGGGTGACATCCAGGAGAACTTCAAAGTCTTTCGCAGCGGTATGGATTCTGCCTTTTGCATCCTTCACCGTCACCTCTACATAGCATGTCGCAAACCAGTTGGGCACCTCGGCTGCGCTTGTGGCTGTGGCGCTTTCCGCCTGGGTGGAGAATGTCTGGTAGCCGTCAAGCCAAATCCCTGTATACCATTTAAACGCGTAGGTATACGGGGCTTCTCCGCCTTTCACTTCAACAGAAGCTGTCTGTTCACCAAAGGCTTTGACCTGATGGCTGCCCAGGGTGATTGTGGCTTCGATCGGTACTTCTGCAGGCTCGCTTCCGGTGATCACAAAGTCCATTTCATCATAACTGAAGCGTCCATCCTTGTCCCTGACCGTGACCCAAACCACGCCCTTCTTTCCAAACACCACGTTCAAGGTGTAGCTGGTACCGGTGATCTTGTCCAGGGAACGCACCGTGTTGGAAAACATTCCGCTTGAATACTCTGATATCGTCCAGTTCAAAGCGTAGGTGTAGCCGCCAGCGCCACCTGAGGCAGCCCAGCTGGCGGTGATGCCTTCCTTGTTTCCGGTATCCACGCTGTCCTTGTCCAGGGACAGCGTCACAACGAGAGGCTCTGTCGTGCTGCCGCCGATGATCTCGAAGGTTTTGCCTTCTGTAACACTCACGCCCCGGCCGTCTGTCACGGTAACAGCAAAAGTGCATCTGTCACCCCAGGTGGGCACAAACGTGTCTTCATTGGCGGTCGTGTAATCGGTGTATTTAGCTGTGGATGACATATTCATCGCATTATCACGGATGTTCCACTTGCTCGTGAATGTGAGGGGAGCAACCCCTCCTGATGCCGTCCAGCTCGCTTTGACAGCCTCTCCTACATTGACGCTGCTTTTGTCCAAGTCAATGGAGAGCACAAGGTCTTCAGCCTTTTGCTCCCCCTTGATATCAAAGTTGATGCTTTTATACAGTTCTCTGCCCGTTACGTCTTTCAGCTGTACATCCAACTGTCCGGCAATCCCCCTGCGTGGAACAAAGCTGCTGGTGGTGGCGGCGGTATCATACAGTCCATCATCATACTGCCAGTATTCATCCTGAAGGGATTTGACCTTCCAATAGTAGGAGACTGAATACGGGGCAATACCTCCAGAAGGCGTGCAGGATACAGTAATGGTTTCTCCAACAGTTACGCTGGTTTTATCCAAAGACAAGTCCAGCTTCAGGGGCAGGGATGCCGGGTCGCCTGTAATGTAAAATTCCTTGCTTGAACTGACCTCAAAACCCCTTTGGTCCCTTGCAACAACCTCCAGATCCCCTTTGTAACCATAGGTCGGCTGAAAGCTTCTTGAAGTTGTTGTGGTGCTATGACCTGATGAAACCCAGTTCTCTTCACCGCTTGCCTGATCGGTAACCTTCCAGTAATACGAGTAGGTATAAGGCTCGACGCCACCCTGAGCTTCCCAGGTGCCCGTGATGCGCTCATTCTTGTCTATGGCAACGGTAGACTTGTCCAGTTGAAGGATCAAGACCATGGCTTCCACAACCGGCGCCCCGGTGAGGGTCACCGGGGTGGATTT
>DAITOE010000039.1:0-11557 GCA_036834245.1 Clostridia bacterium
ACCGGTTTGCGTCAGGGTTCACTTCACTTCGTTCGCTGCCAGGGCAAGCCTGCCAGCGGGCTTGATTCCGGAATCCTTCCTTTCGCTGAAAGACAGGTTTTTCAGCGGCGGGCAGAGGACTTCTGCGTCATCGCGTTCAGTCAGCAGCCTCACCGTAGCTTCCCTGTCCCTCCCTTCTGCCTTCAAGTGCCCCTCACGGTGATCTGATGGGGCAGCACGTGGGTCCGGGCGACCAGGGGCTTTCCGGTGCGCAGATGGGCCAGCAGCAGGCTGGCCGCCTTTTTGCCAATCCGGTGCATGGGTTGGCTGACGGTGGTGAGGGAGGGGATGGTGACCTCCGACAGATAGGTGCCGTCAAAGGCCACGATGTGGGGGCGCCGGCCCGGCATGGAGGCGTCCTCGCTGAGGGTTTTCAGCACCAGCGCCGCCTTCACGTCGGAGTTGACGATAAAGCCGTCAAAGGGGCGCTTTTTTATGAACTGGATCACGGTACTGGCGTTGCGGATGTCGGCATTGCTCCCATAGATCACATGATCTTCCAGATAGGTAAGGCCGTTTGCCTCCAGGGCCTGGCGGTAGCCCAGCAGCCGCTGGGCAGTTGAATACGAGGAGGTGCGGCCCGCCACAAAGGCGATTTCCCTGCAGCCCTGGCCCAGGAGGTAGCTGGCGGCGTCAAAGCCGGCCTTGGCGTTGTCGATGGTGATGCAGGGGGCCTGGGTGCCGGGCAGCAGCTCGTTGCACAGCACATAGGGGTATTGCCGGTCAATCTTGTCCAGGATGGTCTTGTCAAAGGTGGTGGAAAGGAAGATGATGCCGTCCGCCTGGCGGGAGTAGAGCATGGCGATATAGGGGTCAACATGCTGGAGGTTGCCCTCGATGGTGCCGATGATGACGCTGTAGGAGGACTTCTTGGCTTCCTCCAGGATGCCCTGGAGGATTTCCACAAAGAAGGGGTTCTGGATGGTGGGGATCAGCACGATGATGTTGTTGGAGCGCCGGGTGCGCAGGGCCCGGGCCTGCAAATTGGGGCGGTAATCCAGGGCCTTCATGCTGTTGAGCACCTTCACCCTGTTTTTTTCCTTCACTGTGGGGCTGTTGTTGAGCACCCGGGACACCGTGGCGGTGGACACCCCCGCATGCTGCGCGATGGTTTTGATGGACGGCATGGCTGATCCTCCGATGGTATTACGCCAGGGGCGCTGTGAGGACGCCGCCTGAGGCGATGAGCTTCTTATACCACAACGCGCTGGCCCTGGCGATCCGTGCGCCCTGGGCATCCACTGCAAACAGGCCGTATTTGTTCTGGTAGCCGCTTTCCCACTCAAAGCAGTCCATCAGGGTCCACAGCAGGTATCCCGCCAACGGGATGCCGCTGTTGATGGCCCGCAGCACCTGTTCCAGGTGCCTGTGCAGGTAGCGGATGCGCCGCTCATCCTTCAAAGAGGAGTCCCGGATGTCGGCGCCGTTTTCGGTAATGTACAGGGGCAGCCCCGGGGCAAGGGCGTGCAGCGCGCTTAACTGTTCATACAGGCCTTCCGGGTAGACCTCCCGGTGGGGGTCATCGGTGTATTCCAGATGGGGAAGCGGCCCGGCCGTTCTGTAGGGCAGCCCCCCGTCCGCCCCCGGGTTCGCCTGGGCAAGGGAGCGCAGGTAGTAGTTGACCCCCAGAAAATCAAGGGGGCTGGCAATCACCTTCAGCCGGCTGGAATCAGCCATGCGCTTTGGCGCCAACTGAAACCAGTCCAGCGCGTCCCCCAGGTCCTCCGGGTACTGGCCGCGCAGCACCGGCAGGGCAAACAGGTCGTTCACCAGCAGGTCCTGCATCCGCGCGGCGCGGCGGTCCTCTTCACTGCTGCTTGCAGCCTGCACATGGATGCGGTTGAGCAGGATGCCCAGCCGGGCATCGGGCCTGCAGCTGCGGTATTCCTGGACTGCAAGGCCGGCGGCATACAGTAGATTTTCCGCGGCGTCAAAGGCCATCTGGGCGTCGCCGGCTGCCGGGGCGCGCTTGGTGCCCAGGTAGGACATCATCACAGAAAAGGGCTGGTTCACCGTGGCGACAAAGGGGCTCAGGTCCCCCAGGTGCTCTGCCACCACCCGGGCGAAGTTAGCAAACCACTCGGGGAAATGCGGGGAGGCGATGCCGCCCCTGTCAGCGATGCCCTGGGGCAAATCCCAGTGGTAGAGGGTCAGGAAAGGGGTGATGCCAAGGCGCGCGCATTCTTCCAGGATGCCCCGGTAAAAATCCAGGCCCTTTTGGTTGACGACCCCGAAGCCCGCGGGCAGGATGCGGCTCCAGGAAACGGAAAAGCGGTAAGCGCCAAGGCCCAGCCATTTCATCAGCGCCAGGTCCTCCCGCCAGCGGTCGTAGTGGGCACAGGCGATGTCCCCGGTGGCGCCGCCTGCGACCCTGCCGGGCTCATGGGTGAAGACATCCCAGATGGACGGCCCTTTGCCGTCCCGGTCGTGGGCCCCCTCAATCTGGTAGGAGGAGGTGGACACCCCCCACAAGAAATCCTGCGGGAACGCTGCGTCTGCCAACATTCTTTCACCGCGCCGCCAGTGAGGCCCTTCACCACCGTGTCCTGCAGCACAAAATAGAGGATCAAAATGGGCAGGGTGGCCAGGCTGATGGCGGCCAGGATGCCGGGCACATTCACGGAAAACTCCCCGTAAAAGGCCTGCAGCCCCAGGGGAATGGTGTAGTTGCGCTTGCTTTGGGTGAACACCAGGGCGAAGGAGAAATTGTTCCAGATCCGAACGCCGTTGTAGATCACGATGGTGACGGTGGCAGGGGACAGCAGGGGGAACACGACGGAGAAAAACAGCCGGTAGTGGGAGGCGCCGTCCACCTTGGCCGCCTCAAACAGGGAGGGGGGGATGGTGTGCATGAACTGGGAGGCCACAAAGACGGAGATGGGGATGGCAAAGGCCAGCTGCGGCAGGATGAGCCCGATCAGCGAATCATAGATGCCCACCTTGTTCTCCAGCACAAACACCGGGATCAAGGAGGCGTGGATAGGCAGCATCATGCCGGAGACCAACAGCAGCATCAGGGCGCTGTTGAACTTGAAATCAATCCTGGACAGGGCATAGCTGCTCATGGTGGACAGCAATACCAGCAGGAGGATGGCCACCGTAACCACGATGATGCTGTTGATGAAGTACTGGACAAAGCCCATGTCCAGGGTGGTCTGGTAGTTTTCCAGGGTGAAGTGGCTGAACAGGCCGGCAGGGTCCCGGAAATACTGCTGCTGGCTTTTGAAGGAGGTGGAGATGACAAAGATAAAGGGGAAGGCCAGGAAAACCGCCAGGGTGATTTCCAGCAGGAGCAACAGCCCCCTGCGAAGCAGGAACCCCGGGGTCCATGTGCGTGAGCCAACCATCAGTATGCACCCTCCTTCATGGTTTTGCGCTGGACAAACTTCACGATGACGATGGACAATACGGCAACGAAAAACATGGTGAAGGCCACGGAGGAGGCGTAGCCCATCTTGAAGTAGCTGAAGCCCTGCTTGTACATATAGGTGCCCATCAATTCGGTGGCGCTGCCCGGGCCGCCCCTGGTCATCACAAAGAAGAGGTCAAAGGTTTTCAGGGAGCCCACGATGGACAGGGTCACGGCGCTGACGATGGAGGGGATCAACAGGGGCAGGGTGATGGCCCTGAACTGCTGCCAGACTGTGGCCCCGTCAATGGATGCAGCCTCGTAATAGTCTTCGGAGATGGTGCTTAAGGACGCGTTGAAGAGGATCATGTAAAAGGGCGCAAAATTCCACACCACCACGATGAGCACCGAGATGAGGGCCGTCTTCTTGTCGCCCAGCCAGAGCAGGTTCATGGTGTTGATGCCCAGGTCCCTGAGCACCTGGTTGATGGGGCCGATCATGGGGTCGTACAGAAAGCCCCAGGTGAGGCCGATGGCCACGGTGGACATGAGGTAGGGGATGAAGTACAGCACCTTGTACAGGGCGGTTCTGCGCTTGGCCTGGCCCACGATCAGGGCCATCACCAGGCCCAGGGGGATCTGCACCAGAACCGAGCACACAATGACCCACAGGTTGTTGATGACGGACTGGCCGAAGCTGGGGTCTGAAAACAGGGTGGCGTAGTTGTCCAGGCCGATGAACTGCTTTTGCGCTGTCAGGCCCGTCCAGTGAAAGAAGCTGTTGAACAGGGTGGAAAAAATGGGATAGATGATGAAGGTGCCGTAGATCAGCAGGGTGGGGAGCAGGAACACAAGAAAATGCTGGAACTTTCCTCTGTCTGTGTGCATACTGTACCTCCATAGGCGGGTGGCCAGGGACCTGCCCTGGCCACCTTGCCCAATCGCCTTATTTGATGACCTGCTTTGCCTTTTCTTCCATGGCGTCTGCAGCCTGCTGGGGCGTCATCGTCTGGCCGAAGACCTCCTGGGTGGTGTTGAGATGCACGTCCACCAGCTCCGGAGGCAGGTTCTGGTCATACACCATCTGGATGTGGGCGGCCTTGGCCGTCATCTCCTCCAGCTGCTGCACAAAGGGGTCGTTGGAGTGCACATCGCTGCGGGCCGACTGGGCGCCGGTGGTGTCTGCATATTCCTGGGCAATCTCCTTGCTGGTCAGCAGCTCCAGCAGCTTTTTGCTCTCCTCGGGATATTTGGTGTTGGCAGAAATGGACCATTCAGGCGCTGAGATGCCCACCAGGTTGCTGGGGTCGCCCAGGCCGCCTGCCACCGTGGGGAAGGGGAAGATGCCCAGCTTCTCTTCAAAATCAGGGGCCTCTGCCCGCATGAGGTTGACGAAGGTGTTGGACAGGATCATCATGGCTGTCTGGCCGGTGTACAGCAGCTGCCGCCCGGGGCCGGCGTCATAGGTCAGGCCGTTGAAGCCCGGGTTGAAGGCGCCGCTGCTCACCAGGGTGTCAATGGCCTCGCCGGCCATGACGAAGGCCTCGTCATTGAAGGCGCCAGTGCGGTTCAGGGCATTCTGGTAGGCCTCCGGCCCGCCGATGCGGTCCACCAGGTACATGAAGTAGAAGGAGCCGGGCCACTTAGGCTGGTTGGCCAGCACAAAGGGGATGATGCCGTTGTCCTTCAGGGTCTGGTTGACGGCCAGCAGCTCGTCAAAGGTGGCGGGCACCTCCAGGTTGTGCTGGGCGAAGATCTCCTTGTTGTAAAACACCATGCCGATGTCGATGCCCAGGGGCAGGGCGTAGAGCTTGCCGTCGAATTCGCCGTTGGCCAGGGCGGTCTGATGGAAATTGGCGGTGTCCACCTGGCCGGTCAGGTCCATCACGTGGCCGGCCTTCACGAAGTTGCCCAGCCAGCTGCCGCCCCAGGTGAAGAACACGTCCGGCTGCTGGTTGCCGCTGAAGGCAATGGGCAGCTTTTCCTTGTAGGCGTCGCTTCGGGCCTGGGTGATTTCCACCCTGATGTTGGGGTTCTCGGCCATAAACTTGTCCACGTATTTCTGGTACAGTTCGCCTTTCACCCCGGTGTCCTTGTGCCACAGGTTCAGCACGATCTGATTTTCGCCAGCTATGCCCACGGACAGCAACGATGTGACAAGAACCAGGAGCAGTACAAACACCAGTGCCTTTCTTTTCATGGATTGGTCCTCCCTTAACGTTTTGTAATCGATTACTTTTGGCGGGATCCGTATCGGCTGAAAATTGTAACCGATTACTTTCTCATAATGTAACCAGTTCGCGGCGGCTAAAACATGCCGCTTTGTAAAATCTTGAGCAGCTGCCTTCAGGCTTGAAAGCCCAGGGAGTGCGGCGCAAATCCACAGGAACAGATACGGAAGCAGCATTGGTGCCGCCCGGGAAAGGCGCTGCCCAGGGCAGGGCGGCCTTCTTGACGCGGCCGGGCAAACCGGGGATGATGGGGTGGAAGCAGCAGGGATGAACCCGGTCCGCCCGGCCGGCTCCAGCCAGGCCCTGCAGGAATGCAGTTGTCTTTACTGACGGATAACAAACAGATGAATGAAAGCAGCGAGGTGTATGTATGAAACAGTTCAAATGGGGCATCCTGGCACCGGGCACCATCGCCCACCGCTTTGCCAAAGGCCTGGCCGTGGCGGAGGGCGCAGCGCCCCATGCCGTGGGCTCCCGGGACCTGGACAGGGCCCGGGCCTTTGCAGACCAATACGGCTTTCACAAGGCCTACGGCAGCTATGAGGAGCTGGCCCGTGACCCGGAGGTGGATGCCATCTATGTGGCAACGCCCCACCCCATGCACGAGGCCGCGGTCATCACCTGCCTGGACGCCGGCAAGGCCGTCCTGTGTGAAAAGCCCTTTGCGGTGAACCAGGCCCAGGCCGGGCGGATGATTGCCAGGGCCCGGGAGCAGGGGATCTTCCTGATGGAAGCTATGTGGACCCGCTTCCTGCCCGCCATCAGGAAGGCGGCAGAGCTGCTGTCATCCGGCGCCATCGGCAGCGTCCGTCACGTCACGGCAGACTTCAGCTTTCATGCAGAGGTGGACCCGGACAGCCGGCTGTTCGCCCCCGCCCTGGCCGGCGGCTCCCTGCTGGATGTGGGCATCTACAACCTGGCCCTGTGCAGCATGGTCTACGGCCGGCAGCCGGAGCAGATCCAGTCCATGATGACGATTGGCGACACCGGGGTGGACGAGGCAACCTATCTGCAGCTGGGCTACCCGGGGGGCGCCGGCGCCCAGGTGTTTTCGGCCATCCGCTTTGATTCCGCCCACGAGGCCATGATCTACGGCACCGAGGGCTTCCTGCGGATCCCGGGCTACTGGCACGCCAGTGAACTGGTGCTGAACAACCGGGAGGGGGAGCACAGCTTCCACCTGCCCTATGAGGCCAGCGGCTTCCAGTTTGAAATCATGGAGGTGATGGCCTGCATGGCGGCAGGGCGGACCGAATCCCCCCTGATGCCCCTTGCGGAAACCCTGGCCCTGGCCAGGACCATGGACAGCATCCGGAAGGCCAACGGCCTTATCTATCCCTTTGAGCAGGAAGGCTGAACAAGACAGCAACACAATAAAAATAAGCCTGCCGGGGCCTGAGCCCGGCTGGAAGTTTTAAATTATACCAATAAAGCATGGGTTTTCAAGCCCGGTGAAACCGGGTCCATTGATGTACCAACCATAATCGAGAGGAGGCCCCCATGTACAAACGTTCTTTGTTTTCGCGCCTGCTGGTCGGTCTTATGTTAGTGGCCCTGATGCTGCCCGCCTATTCCGTGATGGAAGAAGTGGACCCCTTCGGCTACTATGAGGAGCCGGTGTCCATCACCAGCGTGCTGGCCTATGCGCCCCCCACCGACCCTGCCCTGCCCAAGGACATCTCCCCGGACAATTTCTCCTTCATCCATGAAGCCAAGCGGCGCTTCAACATCGACTACAGCTTCAAATGGACCGCCCCCATGGACCAGTACGACCAGAAATTCGGCGTGGCCCTGGTCTCCGGCGACCTGCCTGACGTGATGGTGGTGTCTCCGGTGGACTACAAGATCCTGCTGGACAACGACCTGCTGCAGGACTGGAACGAGGCCCTGAAATACGCCAGCCCCACCACCCATGGCTACATCTACCGGGACGGCGGTGAAAGCCTCAAGGGGGTCACCGTGGACGGCAAGGTGATGGCGATTCCGGAGTACTGGGACCAGCGCCGGGAGATGAACCTGATGATCATCCGCCAGGACTGGCTGGATGAACTGGGCCTGGAAGCCCCCAAGACCACGGATGAGCTGCTGGACGTGCTGCGCGCCTTCAAGGAGAAGAAGGGTGCCAAGCAGGCCCTGGCCATTGACGTGGACTGGACCCACAACCCTGCCGGCATCATGATGTCCTTCGGCGCTTATGTCAACGCCTGGCTGGAGAAGGACGGCAGCCTGGTCTCCGGCGCCATCCAGCCCGAGGTGAAGGATGCCCTGGCCTTCCTGAACCAGGCCTATCAGGAGGGGCTGATCGCACCGGATTTTGCCACCTATGATGCCAACAAATCAACAGAGCTGCTGATTTCCGGCGAGGTGGGCGTGGTCTACGGCCCCTGGTGGTTCTATGAGTACGCCATCAACCAGTCTGTAGCCAAGGACAAATCCGCCTTCTGGACCGCCCATGCCATCCCCACCGCCCCCGGGGACGTGGGTCGCGCCCTGGTATCCCGCAACGCCACGGGGGACCGCTACTACGTCATCAGCAAGGACAGCAAGCATCCGGAAGCTGCTATGAAGCTGATGAACCTTTACGTGGAAGGCAACGCCATGGGCGAGGACTGGGTGAAATCCGAAAACGGCCACGTCTGGTCCTGGTGCGTGCCGCGCTACACCGACCCCTTTGACATCATGGCCATGTACGAGCAGTTTGCCGACATCCAGGCCAAGGACCCCGAAGGCCAGGGACGGGAGCCCTTCCCCAATGCCTTTGAACTGCTCAAGATCTACCCCGACTACCTGAAATGGAAGCAGGGCGACCGGGAGGTGGAGGTGGTCTCCGGCGCCTGGGGCACCCTGATGGCCCGGCTGGACCCGGACTTTGGCTGGGGCACCAGCATCAAGGTGGCGGCAGAGGGCAAGCTGGCCTGCAACGAGTTCAGCGGCGCCCCCACCGAGGGCATGGGGGAACGCGGCCCCACCCTCACCACCCTGATGAACGAAACCTTCATCAAGATCATCATGGGCGCAGAGCCCCTGGACAATTTCGATTCCTTTGTGACCCAGTGGAAAGCCCTGGGCGGCGACCAGATCACCCAGGAAGTCAACGACTGGTACCAGGATAAGTAAACCAACCTGCAGGGGGACGGGCGGGCAGCCGCCCGCCCCCTCTTTGTCATCTTGTATTACCATTATCAGACTGAATCATAGGAGGGACAGGACATGCAAAACCGGCTGCGGGGAAACAGCGAACAGCGCACCTGGCACCTGATGCTGGTGCCGGCCCTGGTGCTGGCCCTGGTGTTTTCCTATTTGCCCATGTTCGGCATCGTCATGGCCTTCCAGAAGTTCAACCCGGGCCGGGGCTTCTTCGGCTCGGCCTTCATCGGCTTGGACAACTTCCGCTATGTCTTTAACCTGCGGGGGTTTACAGGCGCCCTGTATAACACCGTGTACATCTCCTTCCTCAAAATCGTCTTTGGCATCTTAACCCCCCTCCTGGTGGCCCTGGCCATCAACGAGGTGGACCAGAAGCGCTTTGTCCGGGCGGCCCAGACCAGCATCTTTCTGCCCTTCTTCCTGTCCTGGGTGGTGCTGGGCGGAGTCATCCGCCAGATCCTGGACCTGGAGGGCCCCATCAACAGCCTGATTGAGCGGGCTGGCGGCCAGCCCATCATGTTCCTGCTGCGCAACGACTGGTTCCCCACGGTGCTGGTGGTCACCGATGTGTGGAAGGGCATGGGCTACAACATGGTGATTTTCCTGGCCGCCATCAGCTCCATCGACCTGTCCCCCTACGAATCCACCCAGATTGACGGCGCCGGCCGGCTGAAGCAGACCTGGTACCTCACCCTGCCCGCCCTGATGCCCACCATCCTGCTGCTGTCCACCCTGGCCATCGGCAACCTGCTTAACGCGGGCTTTGACCAGGTGTTCATGCTGTACAACCCCATCGTCTATGAAAGCGGGGACATCATCGACACCTTTGTCTACCGCCTGGGCCTGGTGAATCGCCAGTATGCGCCGGCGGCTGCGGTGGGGGTCTTCAAGTCCTTAGTGTCGGTCCTGCTGGTGGGCTCCTCCTATTACCTGGCCCACCGCTTCAACGACTACAGCATTTTTTAAGCGAGGTCCATGATGAGCATCCGGTCAAGCGCATCCCGGAAGGCCTTTGTGGTCTTCAACCTGCTGGGGCTGGCCCTGCTGGCCATCCTGTGCCTGGCGCCCTTTGTCCACCTGTTGGCCCTGTCCCTCAGCAGCAACCTGTCCGCCGCCTCCGGCGAGGTGGGGCTGCTGCCGGTGCAGCCCACCCTGGAGGCCTACCGCTACCTGCTGCAAAAGCCGGATTTTTTCCGGGCGGCGGGGGTGAGCCTGCTGCGGGTTGTGGTGGGCACCCTGATCAACATGGGCATCATCATCCTGACGGCCTACCCCCTGTCAAAGCCCACAGCCCGCTTTAAGAAGCGCACCTTTTATGTGTGGTTTTTCGCCATCACCATGTTCTTCTCTGGCGGCCTCATCCCCAGCTACATGGTGATCCGCGCCCTGGGCCTGCTGGACAGCTTCTGGGTCTTCATCCTGCCCGGCGCCCTGAGCGTCTGGAACGTGATCATGCTGCTGAACTTCTTCCGGGGAGGTGCCCGTGGACCTGGAGGAGGCCGCCATCGTGGACGGCGCCAGCCAGCTGCAGGTGCTGGTCAGGGTCTTCCTGCCCGTGTCCCTGCCCGCCCTGGCCACCCTCACCCTCTTCACTGCGGTGGGCCACTGGAACGCCTGGTTTGACGGGGTGATGTACATCAACACCCCGGCCAAATACCCGCTTCAGACCTATCTGTCCACCATCGTGCTGGACCAGAACATGGCCATGCTGTCCTCCATGAGCCTGGAGCAGCTGGAGCGCCTCAAGGCGGTGAGCGACAAAAGCCTGAAGGCGGCCCAGATTTTCCTGGGGGCCCTGCCCATCATGCTGGTCTACCCCTCCCTGCAGCGCTATTTTGTCAAGGGCCTCACCCTGGGCAGCCTGAAAGGATGAGGGGATGAACAGCGTAAGACCCGCCCTTGACCTGGCTTCCGGCGCCATCAACCCCTTTATGGGCATGGTGGCCTATGGGGAGTATGTCTGCACCCTTCATGACCAGCAGCCGGACAGCCCAAAGGCCAGGGGCTGCGTCAACGCCAGCCTGCCGGAGGCTTTTTTTGAGCGCCTGGATGAGATGCGGGGGAAAGGCCTGCCCTGCAACATCCTCTACCTGCGCCTAGGCTGGTCCTGGTTTGAGCCAGAGGAGGGGGTCTACGCCTGGCGGGACAGCGCCTCCCCCCTGGCCCGGTACGTTGAGGGCGCCAGGGAGCGCAGGCTGCAGCTGGCCTTCCGGGTGCTGACGGGGGACCACTACGACCGGGAGAACCGGGGCCTCACCTCCACCCGCCAGACCCTGCCCCCCTGGCTGTTTGCAAAGCCGGGCTTCACGTTTTATCGAAACAGCGAGGGCAGCCCTTGCCCCCATTATGACAACCCGGTTTACCTGGCCCATTACGAGGGGCTGGTCCGGGAACTGGCCCGGGATTTTGGCGACCCGGGCTTTGTCGCCTTCGTGGACGCCCAGGGCCTGGGCATGTGGGGGGAGATGCACGAGCTGCGCACCCGGCGGCCCTTTGGCGTGAACCGGGCTGTGCTGAACCATGCCGCCATCTGGACCCGGCACTTCCACCAGGTGCTGCTGGGGGCCTGCTTTGGCGGCTCCGTGGACCGGATCAACCGCCGCCGGGTGGTGCCCCGCTACCGGCACATGGTGCGCCGGGACGGCTACGGCTCCCGGTGGATCACCCCGGCCTTTGAGAAGGCCTATTTGCAGGGGATGCTGCCAAACCGGGTGCCCAGCTACGGGGAGATGTGCTACTGGCACCTGAACGACTACCAGGCCCTGAAGCAGCATTTTGACCGGGAGCCGGA
>DAITOE010000040.1:0-11555 GCA_036834245.1 Clostridia bacterium
TGGATTTGGGCATCATCAAACACAGGGTGGCTGCATGCCGGGCCACCGGGTGGTGATATCAGGGTTTAGAGATTGATTATTTGATCAGCCGTTGCCGGCTGCGGCGGGCTCGTATTCCACCAGGATCAATTCGCCGTTGAGGGCGCTTAAAAAGACCAGGTAGATGCCTTCCCGGTGGTGGAAGCGGAAGAGCCACAGGGGGTCTGTTGACTGGGCCCGCATGAAGCCGGGGTAGCGGTAGAAGTCCGGCTCCGTCAGGCTGAACTGGCTGATGACGGCGTCTGTAAGCTGCAATTCCTCCCGGAGGGCCTGCAGGGCAATGGCCCGGGCGGCGTCCTCGGTGAGTTCCTTGTCCCGGGGCAGGTCCCGGGGGTAGCGGGCGGGGTCGAAGCCGTTGTCCCGGCACAGGGCGTCGTAAGCGGCCTTGTCGGCAAGGCTCATCATCCAGTTTTTCTCGTCATATTGGCTGAGGATCTGCTCCTGGGCTGTGTACAGGTCCATCAGCCAGGGGAGAATCCGGGCGTCATAGGCCTGCGCCTGGCCCCAGGTGGAGGGGGTGAACTCCCGGGTTTCCACCCCCTTTAGGCTCCAGTCTGCTTTCAATACCTGGCCGTCCTGTGCCAGCAGGCGCACCTCATATTCCCCCAGGGGCGGATAGAGGACCACGTCCTGGTGGTTGAAGCTGCGCCCGGTATAGACCAGCTGCCAGACCACCTGGCTGTCCAGGCGCTGGAGGGACAGGGCGCGGGTGAAGAGGCTCAGCATTTCCTGAGTGAGGTCGTATTCTGCCAGAAGGGCGGCCTCGGCCCCTTGGATGGCCTCCTCCTCGCTGAGCAGGCCCGGGCCGGGGATGATGTAGGCCTTGTCCTTCAGCAGGTTAGTGAAGCCGGCCTTCACCATGCGCTGGGCCAGGCGGCCCTTGTCCGCAGCGGAGAGGGCATCAAAGGCGCCGGTTTCCATGTATTCCTGAACCGCATGGCGGTAGGGGGCCAGGTCACCCTCGGGCAGGCTGCGCCTTGCCGGGTCTTTCAGGGACCAGATGAGTTTCCGGGTCTCCCCGGAGGGGGAGAGGACCTGGATCTGGAAGCTGCTCTCCGGCAGCTTGTAGGAGTATTCGGCCGGGTCCTGCCGGCGGAACTGGATGGTGTAGCGCCGGGCTGGGTCCTCCGTGCGCGATGTGAAGGTGATGGTGGGCCAGTAGCCGGTGAGAGCGTCCTCCGTGAGGCCGTAGGTCTTGATCAGGGCCTCCCGGGCGATGCGGACGGCTTCTTCCTCCGTGATGTCCTCCGGCCCCGGCACCAGGTTGGTTTCAAAGACGGCGCCGCCAAAGGCCCGCTCCATTTCGTTTAACAGGCCAAAGACCTCGGCCCGCTGCTGAAGGCTCCAGGTGTGCACCTGGCTCCAGTCCAGCTCCCCGGCCTTGCCGTAATAGGCGTTTTTCAGTTTCAGGTAGGTGTTCAGCTGCCGGGGGCCCCAGAGGGGTGCTTCCAGGCTACCGTCTTTAAACTGGGCCGGGTCGGCATCCTCCAAGGTCCAGGCGGTTTGGGGCTGGCCCTTGTCGGGCAGCACCACGGTGTAGATGCCGGTCTTTTCATCGTTCATGTGGCTGGTGTAGGTGAAGGTGGTCTGGCCTTCCTCCTTCTTTTCCTTCACCCAGAACATCCCCATGGTCTCCAGGTGGAAGCCGTAGCGGTCCATGAGGGCGCGATCCGCCGCCTTCCGGGCGGAATAGCCGCTGGAATACAGGAGGCCCAGGGCCAGGGCGGTGCCCAGAAGGGTGATGAGGACCAGGGCCAGGATCAGGGCCAGACGGAAGCGCCGGCTGGCGCCGGGCATCCTTCTTGGCTCCTTCAGGATGGCGGACAGCACCGCATGCTCCCCTTCAAACTGCAGGGCGGAAAGGCGGCGGTTGGCCAGGGTGTCCAGGCGTTCAGTCTTCATTGAAATACCATCCTTTCAGCCGTTTTTTCAGGAGCTCCCGGGCCCGTTTCAAGCGGGTGGAGGCGGTGGAGACGCTGAGGTCTAGGGCCTCCCCCACCTCCTTTAAGGAGAGGTTCTGGTAATAGCGCAGGAGGACGGGCTCCTTGTATTTCCGGGGCAGGGCCATGATTTCCTTTAGCACGGTGTCGTCCGTCTTTGCAAAATCGTCATCGGGGGCGGGGATCTGTTCCAGCACGGCCTGGGGGTCCACCAGGCGGAACCAGGCGGCCCGCCGGAAATCCCGGCAGGTGTTGATGGCAATCCGGGAGATCCAGGTCTTTTCGCTGCTGTCCCCCCGGAAGTCGGAGAGGGCCCTGTACACCTTCAGGAAGGTTTCCTGAGTGGCGTCTTCAGCCGCTGCCTCGTCCCTGAGATAGAGAAAACAGAGGCGCTTCAAATAGTCGCCGTGCTCCTGCATCAGCCGCTGGATTTCCTGCTCCTTGTGAAAGCCTGCCTGCGTCAATTCCTGCCCTCCTGTACCCCTTGGACGGAGGGAAGGCGGCAAATTATTCAGTTTGAAAAAATTTGTTTTCAAAAAAAGGAGGACGGTCATGCTAACCGTCCTGTTCCAGCTGCGCTTTTTCCCGTTTTTTGGCCAGGAGCCAGGCGCGGGCTTCTGCCAGCAGGTCCTCCTTGATGTTTTCCAATTGGCCGTGGAGCACCATGGACAGCAGGTGAGAAAGGGCGTGGCCCAGGGTTTCGTTGGCCTCAAAGCCCAGCTGCATCAGGTCGTTCCCGTCCACCTGCAAATCCCGGATGTGGAGGGGGGCGCCCTCCTGCTGCAGGCGCAGGGCCTCCTCATACAATAGGTCGATCTGGGGCAGGCGGTGGTGGACGATGTCGGCATGGGCGGCCAGGTCCGCCCGCTGCAGGCGCAGCAGCTTCAGGGTGGTCTGAAGGCCCAGGCGGGACATCCAGACCTTTAGGTTATCCGGGCCGATGCGCTCGTCGTGGTATTTCACCAGGGTGACCGTCTGCTCCCGGAGGGCCTTTGACTGCTTTAGGCGCAGCATGGCCTCGTCCATCAGCCGGGCGCTGATGCGCTCATGCCCACGGAAGCGGGTGCTGCCGTCGGGCTGGATGTCCGTGGTGTGGGGCTTGCCGCTGTCGTGGTAGAGGGCGGCCCAGCGGATGGCGGTGTCCGGGGGGGAGGCGGCCAGGGTGTGGAGGGTGTGCTCCCAGACGTCGTACCGGTGGAAGCGGGTGCGCTGGGGGGTGTGCAGCATGGGGCGCAATTCGGGCAGGGCCATGAACAGCACCTGGGGATAGGCCCGGAGGGCCTGTTCCACATACTCGCCCACCAGGGCGCGGTTTAATTCCTGGGCCACCCGCTCCTGGGACACAAAATGAAGGCCGCTGGCCTGGTCCATCATGGCTTTTAAGGTATTGCTTTCAATCTGAAAGCCCAGCTGGCAGGCAAAGCGCAGGGCCCGGAGGATCCGCAGGGCGTCCTCCTGGAAGCGCCGGGCCGGCTCCCCCACGGCCCGCAGCAGCCGGGCATCGCAGTCCGCCCGGCCGGAAAAGGGGTCCTTCAGCCCCAGGTCCGGGTGCCAGGCCATGGCGTTGACGGTGAAGTCCCGCCGGGCCAGGTCCTCCGTCAGGGAGCGAACAAAGCGCACGGAATCCGGGCGCCGGTGGTCGGTGTATTCCCCGTCTGTGCGGTAGGTGGTGACCTCCAGGGCCTGGCCGTCAATCAGCAGGGTGAGGGTGCCGTGGGCCAGGCCGGTGGGGATGGTTTTATAATCGGAGAAAATGGCCTGCATCTCCTGGGGCAGGGCGGAGGTGGCGATGTCGACATCCCCTGCGGGGCGGCCCAGGTAGGCGTCCCGCACGCAGCCGCCCACCAAATAGGCCTCATGGCCCGCCCGGGCCAGGGCCGACAGGACCTTGAGGACGGCATCGGGGAGGTTGATGTGCATGACACCCTCCGGAAAACAGTGGTGATTTCATTGTATGAAAGGGGCATTTGCTTGTCAATGAAGGCGCCAGGTGGTATGATTTATCAAATGAGAGAAAGCGATTTGGGCGTGGCTGCCGTGGCAGCTGCGCGGGAAATCCTGGCTGGCGTTACGCCGCTTTTGCGTGACTGCGGGCGCCTGTGTGCCGCCGCCTGCTGCACCCCGGATGAAGGGGGGCGCGGGGGCATGCTGCTCTTCCCCGGGGAGGCTGCCCTGTACCGGCAGCTGCCCGATGGGTTTCAGCTGCAGGCAGATGATGCCCTGGTGGCGGCGGGGCAGCTGTTAACCTGTGAAGGCCTGTGTGACCGGCGGGACCGGCCCCTGGCCTGCCGCATCTTCCCCCTGATGTTTGTGTCCGGTGGCGGCCGGGGGGACGTGGTGATGGACCCCCGGGCCTATGCCCTCTGCCCCCTGGCGCCTTCCGGGGTGGATGGGCTGGCCCCGGCTTTTGTGGCAGCGGCCCGGGATGCAGCCCAGCTTTTGATGCAGGACCCGGCCTGCGCGGCCTTCATCCGGGCAACGGAAGCACATGTACAGGAAATGACCAGGGCACCCTGGGACGATGGAGGGACGGCATGATCTGGCACCGCTCGCACTGTGTGCGGGAAATCAACGACCAGCAGCAGGAAGGCGGCCTGCTGATCTGTCAGGACGCCCTGGACACGGACCTGTCCGCCTTTGTGGGCCAGGCCCAGATGATCTACCTGGACCCGCCGGGCACCACGGGCAACCGCTTTGACTGCAAGCTGCGGGTGGGGAAGAAGGGCTGGGAAAGCAGCCGCCAGGCCGTGCAGCTGTATGCCTACAGCGACGACCCCAGCCCCCGGGACGAGGGCCACCTCAGCCGGCTGCGCAAGCTGCTGCTGCTGTCCAACCAGCTGTTGAACGAAACCGGCTCCCTGTTTTTGCACGTGGACGTGGACAACCTGGCCCGGGCCCGGCTGATGATGGACGAGGTCTTTGGCGAGAAGCAGTTCCGCAACCAGATCATCTGGAGCTACCAGACCGGCGGCCGCAGCAAGCGCTATTTCAGCCGCAAGCACGACGCCATCCTGTTTTATGCCAAAAGCGACCGGCATTATTTTGACATCACACAGGTGCCGGTGGCCAAAAGGGGCAGCCGGGACAACCACTTGAAGCGCCATGTGGACGAGCACGGCCGCAGCTACCGCTCCATCCAGTCCGGGGGCAAGAAATACATCTACTATGATGACGAGCCCGTCTATCCGGATGATGTCTGGGCGGATGTGAGCCAGATGCAGCAGAAGGACCCCCAGCGCACCGGCTACCCGGGGCAGAAGCCCCAGGCCCTGCTGGACCGGATGCTGCTGTCCACCACCAAGCCGGGGGACCTGGTGATGGACCTGTGCTGCGGCTCGGGCACCACCCTGGCCTCCGCCGCCGCCCACGGCCGGCATTTTGTGGGGATTGACAAATCCCGGGTGGCCTTTGCAGTCTGCCGCAAGCGCCTGGCCCCCTACCGCCTGGTGTGCCAGGCGCCGCTGTCGGAGTCCGGGGCCATGCTGGACGCCGCCGCCGTCCCGGGCATCGGCTTTTACACCGTGTCCATCAACGCCTACACGGTGCCGGAGGAGGAGCTGCAGGGCCTGACGCGCCAGCCCCGGGACCTGCACCTGGAGGGCCTGGACCTGATCGACCAGTGGCACGCCGGCCTCATCAACAAGGGGGTCTTCACGGCCTATGCCAGCGCCCTGCGCAGCAAGCAGACGCCGGAACTGGACACCAGCCTGGAGGTGCCCCTGCTGCGGGGCACGGTGGCCATCCTGCTCATAGACGTGCTGGGCCGCCGCAGCCTGTGGACCGGGTCCCCGGCGCTGTAATCCGGCGGTTAAACATCGTTGCCCTGACGCGCCGGCATCCACCGGAAACCATGTAAAAAGAAGGAATGCGATTCAAAACATGCAAATTTAGCCGGGCAAACGCTGAAAAAGTGGGGGCGCGGCCCTAAATGCGGAATTATTTAAAGAAAATGTGGCATTTGTTACCATTCTGTGTTATAGTATTCAAAATTGAAGGCAAGTGTGTTACAGAACCTTGCCGCAGTTTCAGGATTTCACCAGCTAAGGAGTGTACCGATGGCTTCCATTGAGGATATCGGCATTGATCTGGGCTCGTCCAATGTGATCATCGCGGAGCGGGGCAAGGGGGTTGTGTTCAACGAGCCTGCCGTGCTGGCGGTGAACCACGCCACCCGCCACATCATCAGCATGGGCCAGGAGGCCTACCAGATGCTGGGCCGGGAGCCCAGCGGCATCACCATGATGCGGCCGCTGCAGAAGGGCACCATCCAGGACTTTGACCTGCTCTCTGTGATGCTGAACCACTTTGTGATGCAGGTGGTGGGGAAGACGCTGTTCAACCGGCCCCGGGCCCTGATGAGCATCTCCGCCACCAGCAACGAGATTGAGAAGCGCCAGCTGATTCTCAGGATGCTGGAGGCCGGCGCCCGGCGCACCCAGCTGATTGAGCGGCCCCTGGCCGCGGCCCTGGGGGCCAACATCTTGATCAACGAGGTGACGGGCCGCATGGTGGTGGACATCGGCGGCGCCACCACGGACATCGCGGTGATTTCAAGCGGTGAAATCATGGCACGGAGCATCCTGGACACCGGGGGCGATGCCTTCACCGACGCCCTGATCCGCTACATCCGCTTAAAGCACAACCTGCTGATCGGCTGGCGGACGGCGGAGGACCTAAAAAGCGCCATCGGCACCGTGGACGTGCAGGAGCCCAACGACCTGACCCTGCCCACCGCGGGGCGCAACCTGGTCTCCGGCCTGCCCCGGCAGGCGGACATCACCAGTCTGGAGTGCGCCGAGGCGGCGGAGGAGCCGCTGCACGCCCTGATTGAGGGCCTGCACAGCGTGATTGAGCACATCCCGGCGGAACTGGCCAACGACGTGTTTGAGGACGGCATCCTCCTAACCGGAGGCGGCGCCCAGATGCGCTCCCTGCGTGAAGTGATCGAGCGGGAGATGCAGATCCCGGTGTATGTGGCCGAGCACCCCCAGGAGTGCATCGCCCTGGGCTGTGCCAAGGTGCTGGAGCGGCCGGGGGAATATGCGAGAATCTTAGGTGATGGACGCAGAAGATAAGCCTGCATTCTCAAAGAAGCCCATGTAATGATTCAACTAATATAGAATATTGAAGTCTTTTGAAAGGGTCCGGGAAGACTTTTCTTCAGAAAAGTTTTCCCGGGTCTTTTTCGTATCCCTTTTGTACCCGCCTCTTTTGCGTTCTCAAGGCCCTTCATGCTACACTGGGCCCAAGTGAAATAGACCCAGGAAGGAGGCTGCGATGCGTTTGTTCCGGCTGGTGCGGCAGGGGATGCGTGGGCGCAAGGGGGACACCCGGCTGCTGCGGGGCGTCCTGACCCTGAGTTTTCTGTTTATCACCTTGGCCTCGGTGGTGCTGGCCTCCATTGATTTGTCCCGGGTGCAGATGCGGGTGCAGCGTCACGGGCGCTTTCAGGCGGCGGCCTTCGGGGTGGTGGAACAGGACAGGGAGGCCCTGGCCGGGATTGCGGAGGAGACGGCGGCCAGCCTGGTGCTGGGGGAGACCCAGACCCTGGGCCTCATGGGCACCCTGGACAAAGATTTTGCGGCCATGGGCAGTTTGGAGCTGGTGGAGGGCCGGCTGCCGGCAGGGCCCCGGGACATCCTGCTGACCCGCAGCGCCCTGGAAAGGCTGCCGGGAGCAGTCCGGGTGGGGGATCAGATCCGCGTGGTGCTGGAACTGACCCATGTGGGGGACAGGGCTTGGATGGATTATGCGACGGTGGTCGGTGCCCGTGAGGGCTTCTGGGCGGACTTTGAAACGCGGCTGACAGCGGAGGACCTGGCCTGGTTTGAGGCCTGGTACCAGGAGGTGGGCTACGGGGACTGGTTCGGGCCGATGGAGGATTGGGACCGGGAAACCTACTTGAAATTGCTGCAGCAGTTTGCCACCCTGCGGCAGCACAACCTGCTGTTTGTCAAGGACCTGGGGGCCAACCGGCGGGAGCCCTTTCATGCGGAGGACATCACCCTGTCCCTGCACTACAAAAGCGTGGCCTATGAGCTGGCGGGCCAGCGCTGGGGGGCCAGGCAGGGAGAGCGCATGGATGATGGCGGGGTGTACGAGCGGCTGCTGGTGATTAGGGAGTATGAGATTGTGGGCCTGGCAGCTTCCTATACCGACCAGTGGGCGGCGGGGGAGAACCCGCTGCCGGAGGCCTTTGTGTCCCCGGAAGGGGGCCGGGAGCTGGTGGCGGCGGTTAAGAAGGTGGAGGCAGCCCACCCGGACATGCCGGTGTATCAGCCGGGCAGCCTGGTGTTGCTGTATGAGGGCGGGCTGTCTGCCCGGGAGATGTTTGACCGGGCGCTGCTGTTGCGGGGGGATGGCCGCCAGCCCGGCTACCGGATTGACGAATACAGCCAGGGCAGCCAGGGCACCAGCAGCACGGGCCGGTTTACGGCCCTGGAGGAAGGAACCGGGGCGGAGCGGTCCTTGATGTTCCATGTGACGTCGGGGCTGATGGAGATCTATACCGACGCGGGCACCTACCAGGCACCGGCGCACCTGCTGACCAGCGGCAGGCTGCGCCTGCCGGGGCTGCTCCCCCTGCCCCTGGAGGCGCTGAGCCCGGAGGAGGCCCGGAGCACACCCGGCCTGCCCCTGCAGATGAACCGCTTTACCTATCCGGAGGAGGAAGACGCGGGGGGCGCCTTGCAGCGGCTGATGCCTGCGCTGCTGTCGGTGTTGACCCTGGCGGCGGTGTTGCAGATCTTTTTGACCCAGATGAGGAGAAGGTCCAGAAGGCTGGCGCTAATGAAGGCCTTGGGGATGGACCAGGAGCAGCTGGCGAAGATGCTGCTGATGGAGGCGGCGCTGCTGCTGGCCTTTGCCCTGCCCCTGGGGGCGGCGCTGGGGCTTATGTTGTCCCTGGGCGCGGTGCAGGGCTTGAACCTGCTGCAGGGCCCGGGGAGCGTGGTTTTGCATGTGCCGGCGTGGCCGGTGCTGCGGGGCTTGCTGCTGGGGGCCGTGGCCCTGTTTGCCGGGGTGCTGCTGCCCCTGTACCAGGCGATGCGGATCCCCATGTCCGGGGCCTTTGAGCAGCCGGCCAAGGCGCCGCCCCGGCTGAAGGCAGGGCGGACACCCAGGCGGCTGCAATACCGGCACATGCTGGTGCGCAATGCCAGGGCCAACCCGGGGCGCAGCCTGCTGGGCCTGGCCCTGGGGGTGCTGATTTTGCTGGCGCCCCTCATGGCGCTGTTCCTGGGGTTCCATGCCTTTTCGGACTACCGGGCAGAGGTGGTGGACAAGGGCCGGCCGGACTATGTGCTCAGCGCGCCCTACGGGATGAACCCCCGGGTGGTGCAGGAGCACCTGGACAGCCTGGGCCAGGAGGTGGACAGCCTGGAAGCGGTGCTGCCCTGGCTGCGGGGCCAGCATGTGGGGCTGCAGGTGAACCGCCTGGTGGCAGGCGCCAGCCCCATCTTGAGCCGCCTATACCAGCAGCCGGGGGAGGCCTTTGGCCCGCCTCCCCGGGGCAGCGCCCTGCCCGGGGCACAGGAGCAGGAGCAGCCGCTTGCACCAGGGGAAAAGCCGGAATTGCCGCTGCTCTATTTCACCACCCTGTGGGCCCTGGACAGGGACAGCCCGGCCCTTTCTGACCTTGTGGCCCAGCTGGATGCGGGCGGGTTTGATGCGGAGGCTTTTGCAAAGGGCGAGGAGCTCTTGGTCATCATCCCCCGCTACCATGCGGGAGACAAAGGGCTGGTGCTGAGCACCCGCCCCCAGGACGCGGGGCACTACCTGGAGGATGGGGGCATCGCCCCGGGGGATGAACTGACTTTTTATACCCAGAAGGTGGAGATTGTGATGGACAACAAGCAGTCTTCCCTGGTGGTGTCCAAAGCCAGGGTGGGGGGCATCATCCGGGATGTGGCGCTGCCTTTCACCTGGCCGCTGTCGGACGAAACGGGCAGCCACATCCTGGTGGGCAGCCCCCGGCTGCTGACGAAGGTGTACCCCCAGGCCAGCAGCCGGATGACGGCCCAGCAGGCCCGGTGGTTCCGGCTGTCGGTGGCCACCTTCTATCCCTACAACTACGGGATGACCTTCTTCTTCGCAAAGGCGGGCCCCGGGGCGGACCGGGAAAGCGGGGACGTGGCCATGCTGAATTATGCGCGGGACAAGGGGCTGGATTTGAAGAACTACCGCACCGCCAACCAGGCGCTGCACACCCAGGCTGTGAACAGCGCCATGCTGATTGCCCTGCTGGGCAGCGCCGTCTTCCTGATTGCCCTGGTGATCCTGGCTTCCTCCCTGGCCTCCGGCGTGCGCCAGGAGCGCAAGCGCTTCGGCATCCTGCAGTCCATGGGGCTGACCAGGGGCCGGCTGATGGGGGGTCAGGCGCTGTACGGCCTGATGGCGGGGCTGGTGTGCACCCTCGCGGCCAATCTGCTTTTGCTGGGGCTGGTGGCGGTGGTGACGGCCCTGGGACTGCCCGAAGGGGTGGGTCTGGTGAGCGAACTGACCCACAGCACCCTCCGGGGCTACCCATTTCTGGCCCACGGGCTGATTTGCCTGGTCTTTGTGTTGGTCAGCGCCCTGATGCACGCCTGGCCGCTTCGGAGCATCGCCCGGCAGACCGCCATCAGCAACATTCTTGATTAAGGAGTCAGACATGAGCGTAATTTTGCAAACCGTGAACCTGGCCAAGACTTACAACCCCGGCACCCCCGCGCAGGTCAAGGCGCTCAAGCCCACCAACCTGGAAATAAAGCAGGGCTTGTTCACCGCCATCATCGGGCGCAGCGGCTCGGGCAAGTCCACCCTGTTGCACCTGCTGGGCGCCTTGGACCGGCCCAGCGAGGGTAACATCATTTTGGGCGGCCAGGATGTGTTTTCCTTCAACGACCGGGACCTGGCAAAGATGCGCAGGCAGAAGGTGGGCTTTGTGTTTCAGGCGTATAACCTTTTGCTGGAGTACACCGCGCGGGAAAACATCCTCCTGCCCCTGCACCTGGATGGCCGCGACGCACCCAAAGAACGCTTTGACCAGATCATCGACTTGCTGGGCATCGCCGATCGCCTGGATCACCACCCCAACCAGCTCTCCGGCGGGGAGCAGCAGCGCGTGGCCATCGCCCGCGCCCTGTGCACCGCGCCTGATATTTTGCTGGCGGATGAACCCACCGGCAACCTGGACAGCAAGACGGGCGACCAGGTAATGCGCCTGCTGCGCGATTCTACCAAGGCGCTGGGGCAGACCCTGATCATCGTCACCCATGACCCGGGCATCGCGGCCTTGAGTGATGTGCTGATTACCCTGGACAGCGGAACGGTAGTCAGTGTGGAGGAGAGGACAGCGCTTCTTTAATTATTTGATTGAATTGGACAAATTGTTTGATTGAATTAGACGTAATTTGTTGACATCTTTTTATATTTATGTTATTATTACCTCGGTTGTATTTATTTCATACAGGATTTCATATAGGAGGAGTTCATATAGGAGTTTATATAGGAGGAAAATAAAATGAAGAAAAAACTCTTTGTCATCACTTTGCTGGTAATGTTTTTACTATCAATCTCTGTTTGCGCCTTTGCTGA
>DAITOE010000041.1:0-11454 GCA_036834245.1 Clostridia bacterium
TTTGGGTTGTTTTTGTGAACACAATCGCAATTGATTGCTATCCGTGCTTCATACCTCTTCGGATTTTAGTTCGCAAATAGATAAGAAACATCGTCTATCTACCTCTACATCTTTAATGCAAAGCAGTATTGCCCGTGCAATGCTGCCAGATTCTCGCGTCCCTTATCCTGCTCCTATGCCATTACCTTTTATGATACAACTTCCTCGTCTGATACCTGGGGTCGCAGGTCAGGTTCACCCCCAGGCGGCGGAAGATGTTCTCGTCCACCTCGGACAAAATCACACTGGTGTGCACCTCGCAGCCCTTCAGCCGGGGCAGCTGCTCCAGGGCCAGCCTGGCCGCCTCGCTCTGGGAGGCGGTGATGGACAGCGCCACCAGCACCTCGTCGGTGTGCAGCCGGGGGTTGCGGTTGCCCAGGTAGCTCAGCTTCAAATCCTGGATGGGCCCGATCACCTCCGGGGGAATCAGCTTCTCTTCCTTCTTGATCCCCGCCAGGGCCTTCAAAGCGTTGAGCAGCAGCGCCGCCGAGGCCCCCAGGAGGCTTGAGGTCTTCCCCGTCACCACCCTGCCGTCCTCCAGCTGCACCGCCGCCGCCGGGCTGCCCGTGGCCTCGTCTCGCTTCCGGGCCGCGCCGATCACCGGCCGATCCTCATCCGACAGGTTCAGCTGCTGCATCAGCATCCGCAGCTTGCCCACTTCCTCCTCGCTGGCTGTGCCCCGCCGCTGGTCGCACAGGGTGTGGTACAGCCGCCGGATCACCTCCTGGCGCGCCGCCTCGCTCACCACGGCGTCGTCCGTGATGCATTCCCCCACCATGTTCACCCCCATGTCCGTGGGGGATTTGTAGGGGCATTCCCCCCAGATCCGCTCAAAGATGGCCGCCAGCACCGGGAACACCTCCACGTCCCGGTTGTAGCTCACCGCCTGGGTGCCGTAGGCCTCCAGGTGGAAGGGGTCGATCATGTTCACGTCCCCCAGGTCCACCGTGGCCGCCTCATAGGCCGCGTTCACCGGGTGCTTCAGGGGCAGGTTCCAGATGGGGAAGGTTTCAAACTTCGCATAGCCCGCCTTGATGCCCCGCTGGTTGTCCTGGTACAGCTGGGACAGGCACACCGCCATCTTCCCGCTGCCCGGGCCCGGCGCCGTCACCAGCACCAGGGGCCGGCTGGTGTCCACATAGTCGTTCCTGCCGTAGCCCTTATCAGAGACCACCAGGCCGATGTCCGACGGATAGTCCGGGATGGAATAATGCAGATACACCTTCATCCCCTGGCTGCGCAGCCGCCTTCTGAAGGCCTGGGTCTGGGGCTGGGACAGCCACTGGGTGATCACCACGCTCTCCACCAGCATCCCCGCCGCCCGGAAGGCGTCAATCAGCCGCAGCACGTCCTGGTCGTAGGTGATGCCCAGGTCCCCCCGCACCTTGTTCTGGATGATGTCCTCCGCCGAAATGACAATCAGCACCTCCGTCTGTTCTTTCAAATTCAGCAGCATGCTGATCTTGCTGTCCGGCAAAAAGCCCGGTAGCACCCGGGCGGCATGGAAGTCGTCAAACAGCTTGCCGCCCAGTTCCAGGTACAGCTTGCCGTAGTGGTTCACGGCCTCCTGAATCTTCTCGGACTGGGAGCGGGTATACAGGTCATGGTCAAAACCGGTGCGCATGGGGCCTCCTTCCACACAAAAGGACAAGGGCCTGCGCCCTTTTGGAATATAACACGTGCCTTATTCTATGCCGGGGGCCAGGGCTTTGCAAGGGATGGGGCCCAGGGTGGGATGTTTTTTTGTGGGATGGAGGGGATGGGGGGGACGGTGAGGACGCTCTGGGGCTTTGCCCCAGACCCCACAAGGGCATTTCATGCCCTTGACCCGTTTTACATGAAGATGTGGGCTGCGTTAGCGATGGGGCGTCATGTGCTGCGTTTTCTTACTGATTTTGTTCATATTTGGCATGAAATCGCTTAGGATTTTCGTTTATTGGTTGATTTGATAGAAATGAGGTTTGCTGTCATGAAGCGCTGTGTTCTCTTCCTGCTCCTCCTCTGCCTGGTCCTGCCGGTGGCAAGGGGGGAACAGGCCCTCCTCACAGACCCGGCCTCCCTCACCCATTATTACGGCATGGAGGTGACAGGCTTTGTCCAACCCGGGGGCGGCGACTGGGCCTTTTTGGCCCTTTGGTACCAGCGGATGAACTTCCTGGTGGGCCTGAAAAAAGAAGCCGGCGGCTGGCGCCAGGCCTTCATCAACCCAACCGCCTTCCCTTATGGGGACATGCTCATCCGCCTGGTGGACCTCACCGGTACTGCAAAAAACCTCATCATCGGCCAGGAAATCCACTTTGAGCAGGGCACCTACGGCCCTGCCTTCGCCAGCTACTGGAGCAACGGGGAATACTTCGAGGATCAATGCGTCTTTGAACAGGACAAGAACGGCAACTTTCAACTGGTGCACTATGCCCGGGCTGGGCAAAGCGGCCTGATCGACTTAAGCCCCACCCACATGGTGTTCTATGAGGCCTTTGAGCAGTTTACCTGGGTGGAATACACCCTCAACCGCAGCGCCCAGGATTTCACCCTGGATCTGCTGCCCAGGAACCCCCGGCAGGCCCACCAGCCAGGTGACCTGCCCCCTGCATTGCCCGAGGGCTGGCTTTCTGCCCGGGAGATCCCCCTCCTGGGCCAGGACCTGATCCCCGTATACAGCGCGCCCTCCGACACATCCCTCCGGCTGGCATCTGGCAAGGCCGCCGTCAGCCCCAGGGGCTGGGCCCTGGTTTTTGGCACCGAGGGGGACTATGCCCTGATCCTCTACGGCATCGCACCCCGGCACTTTAGGGCTGGCTACATCAAAACCTCCTTCATCCCTGAAGGCTGGGACCTGGCCCCCCTAAACTTTACCCCCACCCCGGCCCAGGTGATCCGGAAAACCGCCTGCCTGGACGGCTTCAACATCTTAAGCCAGGACCTCACCACCCTCACACCCGGGCAGCCCGTCACCCTCCTGTCCCGGATGGGGGATTTTGCCTATTTTGAAGCCAGCCTCAAAGGCCAGACCTACCGGGCCCTGGCCCCCCTGTCCACCTTTGACCGGGAACCCCAGCCGCCCAAGGGCAAGATAGTCACCGAGTTCCGCACCGCCTGGGGGCTGGAGCAGGTTCTCCTCTCCCCCTTTGAACAAAGCGGTTATCCCAAGCTCTGGTACGATGCCCGGCGTTTCACCCCCTACCAATACATCCCCGAGCTGCTGCGCTTTGACCTGGCCGGCAGCAACCCCTTTGAGGGGGAAATCAGCCTCACCATCGCCCAGGTCAGCCCCCATACCCAGCTGGACGACCTCAAGCCCGAATACCAGGGCTATACCATCACCCCCACCAGCCACCAGAACATCCTCCCAGGCTTCATCGCCGCCAGGGAAGACCAGCGCATCGAAACCTACCTAAAGGACAGCCCCCTTGGCCGCTACCGCTTCACCCTCACCTACCCCGAAAGGGCAAAGGACACCTGGCGATTCCGCCTCCTCAACATCCTGGATAACGCCGAGATGGGCGGGTTTTAGGGAGGGGTGGGGGTGTTGGAGGACGCTCCGGGGCTTTCCCGCAAGCTCAATCGTCGCAGGCCATCGTTCGCAGGAGCTCACTCGTCCTGCTCGTTTCGCGTGACTCCTCCGCCTGCCTGCATCCGCCACTGGCGGCGGCAGGCTCCGTCCCCCCAGACCCCACAAGGGGCCGCTTGGCCCCTTGACCCGGTTTTCACGAAGAAACGAGGCCTCTCTGGTGGAGGGGCCTCGTGTGCTACTCTGAAGCCATCGGGAATACGCATTCAATTCCACAGCGTCTGTCTGCATCTTCATATCATCAATGGCCCCTCGGGTGGAGGGGCCTCGTGTGTTTCGCTCAATATTTATGATGATTTCGGTTTTTTCTTTTTGGGCCTGGGCAGCGGCGTCACCGGCTCCAGCCGGGCAATCACCTGTTCACACAACGCCTGGTCATCCACATCCAGCACATAGTGTTCCTTTGCCCCGGGGTAGGGGAAGCCGGTATCCGCACCCTGCATCAGGTCGGCAATCACATCCAGCATCTTCACATAAGCGGTGTTGTCGCACACCAGCACCAGGGGCTTGTTATTCACATACACCATGTATTCGCCAAACATCGCCCGGTGGCGCACATGGCCTGTACCCTGCAGCTGGTCGCACACAAAGGCCACAAAATCCTGTGATGTCGCCATTTTTAGTTGATGATCCTGGATTTCCAGGTCTGGCAGCGGGCAATCCTGCGCCCCTCGTCCCCCTGCTCCTTATCATAGGCAAACTGCTTCAGCAGCAGGCAGGGAAACTGCCGGCACTGGCCGCAGTGGGTCAGCCCCCTGTTTTCACAGCAGGACTTCACCCCGCAGTCGCCTCAGAAGGGCCTGTCCATCTGCATGCAGCCGGTGCAGCCCGTGGCCTCCCTGCAGCTGCAATCGGTGCAGACCAGGCCGCAGCGTGACACAATCATCAGGTGCCTCCTTTGCAATGCGCTGGGTGGATGTTCTGCTTCATTCACCACCAGTATAGCAAAGCCGGGCCCCGGGTGCAAAACTTATACGATTTAGTATTACTCCTGCTCCTTCTGAATCAACGCCAGCCGCTGGTCCAGCTCCCGGGCTGCCTGTTCATAGCCCGCCTGGCCGGACAGGGCCCGGCCCAGGATGCTCTGGGCGCCGGCTGCCGACACCTGGGCAAAGCGGTGGTCCCGCAGCACCGCCGCCCCCATCAGCGCCCGGATGTCCGCCACAACCTCCCCGCTCACCAGGTAGCGGTTCTTCTCCAGGTTTTCCTCCAGGCTGTCCTCATACTGCTGAAGCTGCAGCTCCAGGTTGCTTTTCTCCGCACCCTCCGCTTCCCGGGCTGCCTTTCTCAGGGCCTCCAGGTAGAGGGTGGCCCGCTCCTTCATCATCTCCAGATTGGCCTGTTCGATGGCCGCCGGCCCCTCCTGATACAGCGCCAGCCCGGCCACCTCCCCCGTGGCCCTGACATAGTAGTCCAAATAGGTGTTTGCCGCTTCCGCCTGCCGGCTGTGGGGGTTCTGGCCCATCAGGGTGACCTCAGCCATCGGTAATGGAGCCTCCCCTTCAAACACCGGCAGGAACAACGGCTCCATCTGCCTGCCCCAGGCCCGGTAGCTGCTCCAGTATTCCGGGTTCAATTCGTTCCCAAAGGGGAACAGGGCGCCGGCACGCACCTCCTCCTGGGGGTTCCAGGGCGCCAGCCGGACGCGGCCCAGCTGCTCCAGCAGCCCCACAAAACCGGGGTCGGCAAAGGCCAGGGGTTGGCCCTGCCGGATGCTCCGGGCCACCCAGGATTCCCACAGCAGCCGCAGCAGTTCCTCCCGGCTGGGGGGAACTTCAAACAGCGGCGTCTCCCCGTCCTCCGGGTACTCCATGATCAGGGCAAACAGCTCCATGAGGCTCCGGGGCACCGCCAGCCCTTTTTCTGCAAACAGCGCCTCGTTAATATACAGCGGCGAAAACGTCACCGCCACCGGCACCAGGTAGGCCGCGCCCTCCCGGCTGCCTGCCGCCTTCAGGGCGGGGTACAGCCTGTCCATGTGGCTTTTGATGCCGGGGCTTTCAAAGGCCCGGGCATAGCCCTTGTCCATCAGGGCGTCTGTGTCCAGCTCCCCCAGGCTCAGCCGGAACAGGTCAAAGCTGTCCTCCCCCAGCACCATGGCTTCCTGCAAGCCCGCGGCCCGGTGCTGGTATTCTGTAAAACTGATCTGCACCTCCGGCATCAGGCTGGCCGCCAGGTTGTGCTGCTGGTCCGGGTAGCCGCCCCGGATCACCAAGGGGCTGCTGCTCAGCTGCGCAGGCTCGGTCTGCCGGATGCTGATGCCCAGCTCGTGGCCAAAGGCCATCAGGCCGCTTCGGATCAGGGCCATCCCCGCCCCGCCCCTGCCATGCTCGCTGCCCAGGTGGGCCACCAGGCTTTCCTGCCCCGCCTCGTCCCGGGCGTACAGCCGGTTCCCGGACTGGTAGTACACCGTCTTCAGGCCCGGGTCGTACAGCAAGCCCGCAGAAAACGTCTGGATGGGCTGGCCGGTTTCCCCCACCCTTGTCCAATGGCCCTGTGCAGGCTGGTAGCTGCGCAGCACCCCCGGACCCACGACGCCGCTTTCCTTTTCCGACAGGAGCAGCAGCTGGCCCGCCTCAAAGGGTGCCATCTGGCGCACCAGGGGGATGTCAATCTGCCGCCGGTCGGCCCCCGCAAGGTCAAAGGACAGCAGGCTGCCTTCCATGCCCCCGTCCTGATCCTGATGGAACAGCAGGTAGAAGCGCCCTGCAAAGGCCAGAAACTGGCTGGGTTGCTGGGGGATGCTCATCACGCCGTCGGTATGGATCAGGCCCGTGAGGTCCAGGGGGATGGCTGCGCCGGGCTGAAAGCCGCCCGTCAGGGAAAAGGGATAGACGGCGCCCTGGTAAGGGTGGTAGCCGTACAGCTGCCCCCCGTCTGCCGTGAGGAGGGCCACGTTGGGGCTGCCGTCAAAGAAGCTGCCCGCAAACGCCGTCAGCAGCTGCGGCTCCTGGTCCTCCAGGTAGTGGTAAAAGCCCTTGCTGGTGCGCGCCAGGAGGCCGCCTTCATAGGCCGTCATCCCCATCAGCTGCTCCCCTTTGGTCAGGGGGGCCAGCAGCTCCTTAGGCCCGGTCAGGGCCTGGGCCGGCCCGCAAACCAGGCATAGCAGCAGGGCAAAGATCAAGACGGTTTTCACGGATGTCATAGGCTACCTCGTCAGGCTGGTCAAGCGCCGTTGGTACCAGAACAGCAGCCAGGCCGCATACAGGAAAGCGGCGCAGGCCAGGATCCACCAGACATCCCGGTACAGGCTGTCATAGGACAGGGTGGAAAAGCCCTTCACCAGCACCTGCCCCAGCAAATAGCACACAGGCAGCCCCAGCAGCATTTTCAGCACCCGCCGCAACTTTTCCTTCTTGTAAAAGATAAACAACAACAAGCCCAGCAGCAGGGCCGCCGCCAGCATCACCCATTCGTAATACACCAGGGCCAGCCGGGGCAGCACCGCATAGCCGCCCTCCGGGTACATGTCCGCCCCCCAAATCAAAACCGATGGTTCCCCCGGCTTCGCATAATACAGGGAGTGGACCATCCCCGGATCCAGGTCCAGGATGATCTCATAGGCCACGGACCCCGCCAGGGCTGTTCCCTCCGCCCCTGTCTTGCCGTCCTCCCGGGGCTTCAACATAAAGGGGCTGTCCCCCTGCTGCCCGCTGCCGGAAAAACGCCGGGTGAACAGCTGCAGCTCATAGTGCATGGCGCCCGGACGGTCCGGGTCGCCCGCGCCCCGAAAGGAAGCGAGCACCCCGGCATCCCGGATGCCGATCACCAGCTGGTCCCCCCGCTGTTCTATCCGCAGCATGTCCTCGCTATATTCCAGAAACTGCTTGTCTGTCAAAAAGGCGCCCCCCGCCGTGGCCAGGGCCAGAATCAAACTGGCCGCCAGCAGCACCGCCACCCAGCGGCGCTTTTTAATCCCCCGGCTCACGGCCTTCAGCGGCAAGGCCGCACCAGGCGCCACCTGGCTGTTTGCCCGCAGTTCTGCTTGCTCCTTCCGGCAGGCTGCACAGCCTGCAAGGTGCGCTTCCACCGCCGTTTTCGTGGCATCGCTGGCCAGGCCCTCTTCATAAAGGGGCAGCAAATCAACAATCAACTCACATGGATACGCCATCTTCATCCTCCAAGGTGTCCTTCAGTTTCTTCCTCGCCCGGTGGTACACCACACAGGCCCAGTTCTCACCCTTGCCATACAGGGCGGCAATCTCCCGAAAACCCATCCCCATGACGCTGCGCAGCAGCACAATCTGCCGCCCCGGCTCCGGCAGGGCCAGCGCAGCCTTGAAAGCCCGCTCCCCCGCGTCCTTCTCCCCCACCAGGTCGGCAGGGTCGTTGGACAAATGGACCCCCGGCTCCGGGATCTCCGCCACCGGCAGCACCCGGCTGTGCTTCCGCAGATGGCTGATGTACAGGTTCCTCGTAATCCGGCACAGCCACAGGTTCACCGGGCAGTCCCCCCGGAACCTGTGAAAGGCATCCATCCCCTTCAAAAAGGTCTCGCTGGTGAGGTCCTCCGCCAGGGCGCGCTCCCGGCACAAGGACAGGGCATAGCGGTACACGTCCAGGAAATATGCCTGGTATACCTCCGCCCATCCCTCCACCCCGATACCTCCTTCAAGCTTTTACTGCCTTTCAGTATAACAGACGCAGGAAGTCGCGAAATATGACAGGTCGGGAAACTGGAACGAAAAAACGGAAGAACGGGAAACCTGGGGGTTCCACCCCCAGACCCCCGTCCGGGGTTTTCAACCCCGGACCCCTTTTTCTATATATTTGGTGCAACGAAAGAGAAGGTACGGATAGTGTTACTGTATTTTATGTGTCGAAAACTAAAAAGCCGGTGCAACCCAGCTCGTTGTATTTTTATAAAGATTCCGGGGTCCGGGGAGGAACTCCCCGGGCTGGGGGTTTGGGGGATGCAATCCCCCAAGGTCCTTACCCTCCGTCCCCCCCGTCCCTACACGGCCCTTGCGCTGCCGAGCCACTCGTGGGAGAGCTGGCCCAGGGTGCGGATACCGGCTTCAATCTTGTCCGCCGGGGGCAGGGAGTAATTGAGGCGGATGCCGTTGTGGGGCGCGCTGGTATCGGCCATGAAGGCGCTGCCGGGCACGGTGATAACCTGGCGGCGGATGGCCTCCTGGACGAAGGGCAGGGAGTCGCAGCCCGGGGGGAGCCAGGCCATGATGAAGAAGCCGCCCTGGGGCGCGTGCCAGGTGACCCCGGGGTGGAAGTGCTTTTCCATGGCGGTGGTCATGAGCCGGGCTTTTTCCCGGTAGCGGGTGATGAGCCCCTGGATATGGCCGGGGTAGTCGTGGCGGGCCAGCAGCTCGTGGCAGACCAGCTGGTAGAGGGTGGAGGAGTGGACGTCCGCGGCCTGCTTGGCGATCTTGAAGTGCTGGTGCAGGGCTTTGTCATACACCAGGAAGCCCACCCGCATGCCCGGGGACAGGGTCTTGGAGAAGCTGCCGGTGTAGACGCAGCGGCCTTCGCGGTCAAAGGATTTGACGGCGGGGATGTCCTCCCCGGTGAAGCGCAGTTCGCCGTAGGGGTTGTCTTCAAAGATCATCACGTCATAGCGGCAGGCCAGTTCATAGATGGCTTCCCGCTTTTCCTTGCTGGTGGTGACGCCCGAGGGGTTCTGGAAGGTGGAGATCAGGTAGAAGATGCGCACCCGTTCGGCCTTGAAGAGGGCTTCCAGGGCGTCCAGGTTCACCCCGTCCTCCTCCAGGGGCACGCCCATGAGCCGGGCGCCGTAGGAACGGAAGGCGTTGAGCACGCCCACAAAGCTGGGGCTTTCAACGGCCACCACGTCCCCTTCGTTGATGAACAGCTTGGCCATCAGGTCCCCGCCCTGCTGGCCGCCGGAGGTGATGAGCAGCTCGTTCCGGGAAAAATCAAAGCCCTCCCGCTGGCCCAGGTAGTCCTTCAGGCTGGCAACCAGGGGCGGGTAGCCTTCGGAGATGCCATAGGCCAGGAGGGTGGTGCTGCGGTCCCGGAAGGCCCGGGCGGTGATTTCCGCAATCAGGTCCGCCGGGTAGGCGGCCGGGTCGGGGGCGCCCCCGCCAAAGGAAATCATCCCGGGTTCTGAAGCCATTTTCAACAGGTCCCGGATGATGGAGCCCTGGGCCCCCGTCATGCGCTGCGCCAGCTGGTATGCCATGGCCTGCCTCCTCAAATTCATTCCCACCTGTATACCACAGGGCTGGCCCTGGCACAAGACGGGAATACCTTATGACAGGCCCATGATGGCGCCCCTGGTATCCGGAATATACACCAACGCTGCGTTTTCAACGCTTTGTAACAATTCGACGCATCAAACCCCGCCATTGTCTTTTTCATGTACTAAGGCGCACCAGCCCCCGGCTGCGGCCCTGTCCGGGCCTGGTTTTCCTTGACAGGCCTTGGCCGCATTTGTATACTTTGGTCGCCAGGTTTGCGGACGCACAGGGAAAGGCCGCGCTGCAGCCGGGTACATTTTTTTGCGGGCCACGCGGGCCGGCATGATCACATCAAAACGGAGGAACATAGATGACACAGCACAAAAAGCTACTGGCGTGGGTCCGGGAAATCCAGGACCTGTGCCAACCTGACAGCGTGTATTGGTGCGACGGCAGCCAGGCAGAATACGACCGCCTGATGGAAGAAATGGTCGCTTCCGGGGCGGCCATCCGCCTGAACCCGGAAAAACGGCCCAATTCCTACCTCTTCCGCAGCCATCCGTCCGATGTCGCCCGGGTGGAGGACCGCACCTTCATCGCCTCCCGCACCCGGGAGGAAGCCGGCCCCAACAACAACTGGGCCGACCCGGATGAACTGAAGGCCACCCTGAAAAACCTGTACAAGGGCTGCATGCAGGGCCGCACCCTGTATGTCATCCCCTTTGTGATGAGCCCCCTGGGCTCCCCCTTTGCCATCATCGGCATCGAGATAACCGACAGCCCCTACGTGGTGGTGAACATGCGCCACATGACCCGCATGGGCAAGGCCGTCCTGGACGCCCTGGGCACCGACGGCGAGTTCATCCCCTGCCTGCACTCCGTGGGCGCTCCCTTGAAGCCCGGCCAGCAGGACGTGGCCTGGCCCTGCGCCCCCATGGAGGACAAATACATCGCCCACTTCCCCGAGGAGCGCTCCATCTGGTCCTACGGCTCCGGCTACGGCGGCAACGCCCTGCTGGGCAAGAAATGCCTGGCCCTGCGCATCGCCTCGGTGAAAGCCCGGGACGAGGGCTGGCTGGCCGAGCACATGCTCATCCTGGGCCTCACGGACCCTGAGGGCCAGAAAACCTACATCACCGCCGCCTTCCCCAGCGCCTGCGGCAAGACCAACCTGGCCATGCTGGTGCCCACCCTGCCCGGCTATCAGGTGGAGACCCTGGGCGATGACATCGCCTGGCTGCGCAAGGGCGAGGACGGCCGCCTCTACGCCATCAACCCCGAGGCCGGCTTCTTCGGCGTGGCCCCCGGCACCTCCTACGAGTCCAACCCCAACGCCATGCGCACCATCGAGCAGAACACCATCTTCACCAACGTGGCCCTGACCGATGACGGCGACGTGTGGTGGGAGGGCATCGGCACCCCCACCCCCAGCCACCTCATCGACTGGCAGGGCAACGACTGGACCCCGGACAGCGACAAGCCCGCCGCCCACCCCAACGCCCGCTTCACCGTGTCCGCCGCCCAGAACCCCGTCATCTCCAAGGACTGGGAAAACCCCAACGGCGTGCCCGTTTCCGCCATCTTCCTGGGCGGCCGCCGGCCCTCCACCGTGCCCCTGGTGATGGAAAGCAAGGACTGGACCCAGGGCATCTTCTTAGGCTCCATCATGGGCAGCGAGATCACCGCCGC
>DAITOE010000042.1:0-11315 GCA_036834245.1 Clostridia bacterium
GCAGAGACGCAAAAAGACCGATTCATGGAAGCATTAAAGAGTGCGTTTAGTATAATATACAGGTCTGAAACGCTAAGTAACCGCCCCGGCGGGTGCTTATACCATCACTAAAGAAAGGAGGAAAGAGCTTTGAGCTTGCTGAAGGATAAGAAACTCATCATCATCGGCGACCGGGATGGCATCCCCGCCCCGGCCATCGAAGAGTGCTTCAAAAATCTCGACGCGCAGGTTGTGTTTTCCTCAACGGAATGCTTTGTCTGAACGAGCGCAGGGGCAATGGACCTTGAGAACCAGAAGCGGGTAAAAGATCTGGCTGAAAAGCACGGCCCGGAGAACATCGTTGTGATCCTGGGCGCTGCTGAAGGCGAAGCTGCAGGTCTTGCAGCGGAAACCGTCACAGCCGGAGACCCCACGTTCGCAGGTCCCTTGACCGGAGTCCAGTTAGGACTGAGCGTATACCACGTCTGCGAAGACGAAATCAAGAGCCTCATTGATGAGGACATCTACGACGAGCAGATCGGCATGATGGAAATGGTGCTGGACGTTGACGAGATTGTCAGCGAAATGACCGCCATCCGCGACGAGCACGGCAAATACTGACCGCGTAAACGGTCGGTGAACCAGGCAGGGGCGCGACCGCGTTTGTGAACCCTCACATGCGCCCCGCCCCTGCTTCTTTTTTAGAATGACTAAAGTTTTATGGAGGTAATATGAACAGCGTCCTGGCCGCAACCAGCTATGTGATGGTGCATGCTCCTGACATGGTGCTGCACAACGGTACCACCCAGACCACCGAAAAAACGGTGAACCCGGGCTCAGATTATCTGAAAGCCCTGCCCAGCCACATCAGGAGTTATGAGCAGGCGCTTTCCTATGCCCCCAACCAGACCTATATCGGCAACCTGAACCCGCAGCAGCTGGGTGAGCGCCCCCAGCCCTGGTATCCCAACCCCATGGACCAGGCGGAGCGCTACGGCAACTTCGGCGAGATCATGCCCCAGGACGAGTTTCTGCTGCTGCTGGCAGCCTGCGACGTCTTTGACCTGGCCTTCCTGGAGAAAGGCTTTGTGGAACAGACCCTGCCCGCCTTCCGCCGGCATCCCCTGATGCGGGAGGACATCGTGGCCCGGGTCAAGGAAGGCGTGGACATGGACAGCATCCGCCACAACGTGGACGCGGAGCACGCCGAGGGCCTCTACCACAAGGGCGAGCTGGTGGGCTATGTCAAGCGCGCCCATGACGTGGACGTGAACCTCTCCGCCCACATCATCCTGGAAAACCTGGTGAGCAAGGCCTCCAGCGTGCTGTCCCTATTGCACCTGGTGAAGAACGCCGGCATCGACCCCGAAGAGGTTGACTATGTCATCGACTGCTCCGAGGAAGCCTGCGGCGACATGAACCAGCGGGGCGGCGGCAATTTTGCCAAGGCAGCTGCTGAGATTGCCGGCCTTAAAAACGCCACCGGCTCGGACCTGCGGGCCTTCTGCGCCGCACCAGCTCATGCCATGGTGAGCGCCGCTTCCATGGTGAAGGCAGGCACCTTCAAGAAAGTGGTGGTCACTGCCGGCGGCTCCACCGCCAAACTGGGCATGAACGCCAAGGACCACGTGAAGAAGGACCTCCCCGTCCTGGAGGACACCGTGGCTGGCTTCGCCGCCCTGGTGGCCGCGGATGACGGGGTCAGCCCCGAGATCGATCTGGACATGGTGGGCCGCCACGTGGTGGGCACCGGCTCCTCCCCCCAGGCCGTCATCACCAGCCTGGTCTTAAAGCCCCTGGAGCAGGTGGGCATGAAGATCACGGACATTGACAAATTTGCCGCCGAGATGCAAAACCCCGATGTCACCAAGCCCGCCGGCGCAGGGGACGTGCCCAACGCCAACTTCAAGATGATCGCCGCCCTGGCGGTGAAAAGCGGCGAGATTGGCCGGGGCGACCTGAACGCCTTCATCGACAAGCACGGCATGCCCGGCTGGGCCCCCACCCAGGGACACATCCCCTCCGGCGCCCCCTACCTGGGCTTCGCCCGGGAGGACATCCTGGAAGGCCGCATCAACACCGCCATGATCGTGGGCAAGGGCAGCCTCTTCCTGGGCCGCATGACCAACCTCTTTGACGGCATCTCCTTCGTCCTGCGCAAGAACCGGGACCAGGCAGCCGCAGCGGAGCAGGGCATCTCCAAACAGGAGGTGCGCGGCCTCATCGCCGAAGCCCTGCGCAGCTTCGCCGGCTCCCTCATGGACCAAGCAGGAGGACAGGATGCCTAAGAAATCCGTTCAGGCCCTCATCCGGGAGAGCTTCCTGGACATGGCCGATGCCCTGGAGTCCGGCCGTCTGGGCGGGTGTCCCAAGATTGCCCTCACCGGTCTGGGCAGCGAGCTGGGCGAGGAAAACGCCCTGCAAGGCGCCCTGCTGGCCGCCCAGCAGGGGGTGGATGTCACCTACATCGGCAGCCTCTCCCACCCCGCCCTCACCCACGTGCCCGCTGCCACCGAGGACGAAGCCCATGCCGCCATGGAACGCTTGCTGGATGAAGGCGCCGTAGCCGGCGCCACCACCATGCACTACCCCTTCCCCATCGGGGTGGCCACCGTGGGCCGGGCCATCATCCCCGCCAGCGGGAAGGAGATGTTCCTGGCCACCACCACCGGCACCGCCGCCACCGACCTGGTGGCCGGCATGGTCCTCTCCGCCATCTACGGCGTCATCGCCGCCAAGGCCTGCGGCGTTGCGGAGCCCACCGTGGGCATCCTCAACATCGACGGCGCCCGGCAGGTGGAAATCCTCCTCAAAAAGTTCATCGCAGCCGGCTACCCCATGCGGCTGGCCACTTCCACCCGCTCTGACGGCGGCTGCATCATGCGGGGCAATGACCTTCTGGCCGCCAGCGCTGACGTCATGGTGATGGACACCCTCACCGGCAACCTGGTCATCAAGATGCTGTCCAGCTTCATGAGCGGCGGCACCTACGAGTCCCTGGGCTTTGGCTACGGCCCCGGCATTGCAGAGCACTACGACCGCCTCATCATGATCGTGTCCCGGGCCAGCGGCGCCAGCGTCATCGCAGGTGCCCTCCAGTACGCCGCCACCCTGGTGGAAAACGACTACAAGGCCATCGTCCGTAAGGAGTTTGCCCTGGCCCACAAGGCCGGCCTCAAAGCCCTCCTGGACGAGGTAATCTCCGCCAAAAAGCAGGCCGCCCCCGAGAAAACCGTCACAGCCCCGCCCAGGGAAGCCGTCACCACCGACATCGCCGGCATTGATGTGATGGACCTGGAAAGCGCCGTGGAGTCCCTCTGGGCTGAGGGCATCTATGCCGAATCCGGCATGGGCTGTACCGGCCCCATCGTCCTCATCGCCGACCGGAACCTGGATCAGGCTGCAGCAATCCTGCGCAAAGGCGGGTTTATCGGGTAGGGACGGGGAGGACTGGAGGGGAACTCTTCTTTTTCTTAGGAAAGAAAAAGAAGCAAAAAGAACCTGAATTGGGAATCTCCATGACATATTGACCCGGTTCCTCAAACAAACAACGCATCCTGTGGTTTTGCAGGATGCGTTGTTTGTAATGTTTATCTTATACCAAACGAATGAATAAACGCACTCATGGGCAGAGCAATTTTTTGTCACCCGCAAAGACGAATGAAGGAGGCGTAGTCGCAGCCTACGCTGACTGAATGAGTCAAAGCGGTGGCGAAAAAGGGCCGGCTCATGGAAGCGTTAAAGATTGAGTCCAGTATTCATGGTGTCTACTGCCAGACGGCTTCGATGTCCTTGTGGGTTCGTTCCAGCACCTGGCCGATGATCCGGGCGTCCGGGCAGTCTGTTTGCAGGGCGTCCAGCATCGCCTGGCTGTGCGGCTCCGGCACGCTGATGAGGAGGCCGCCGGAGGTCTGGGGGTCAAACAATAAATGGGCGATGGCATCAGGGATGTCCGGCGCCAGGCTGGTGGCGGGCTGCAGGTATTCCTTGTTGCGGTACAGGCCCCCGGGCAGGATGCAGTCCTGGGCAAACTGGAGGGCGCCCGGCAACAAAGGCACCTGGGCAGCCATGATGCGCAGGGTTTTGCCGCTGGCAGCCGCCATTTCACCGGCATGCCCGATCAGGCCAAAGCCGGTCACGTCGGTGCAGGCGCTGACGGGGTATTCCGCCATCACCCGGGCGGCGGCGGCGTTTAAGGTGGTCATGGCGGCGATAACAGCCTCATACTGCTCACTGCTCAACAGGTCTGCCTTGGCCGCTGTGTTCAACACCCCGGAGCCGATGGCCTTGGTGAGGATCAGCACATCCCCCGCCTTCGCACCTGCGTTGGTGCGCACGCGGTCCGGGTGCACAAAGCCCGTCACGCACAGGCCGTACTTGGGCTCCTCATCCTCCACCGTGTGGCCGCCGCACAGCAGGGCGCCTGCCTCCTGCACCTTGTCGGCGCCGCCCCGGAGGATGGCCGCCACCGCCGCTGGCGGCAGTCTGTCTGCGGGAAAGCACAGCAGATTCAGCGCCAGCTTGGGCACACCGCCCATGGCGTAGACATCGCTTAAAGCATTGGCGGCCGCCACCTGGCCGAAGGTGTAGGGGTCGTCCACCATGGGCGGGAAAAAATCCACCGTCTGGATGACCGCGGTGTCGTCACTAATGCGGTAGACCGCCGCATCATCCGAGGTGTCAAAGCCCACCAGCAGGTTCTCGTCCTGAGGCCCGCCGGGCAGCAGCTTCAAGATCTCCTTCAGGGCACCCGGCCCCGTCTTGGCCGCTCACCCGCCGCAGCCGGTGAACTGGGTGAGCAGGATGCGGTCGCGGTCAGTCATGGTGCTTCCCCCCTTTCCTCAAACATCCCCGCCATCATACCTGTTTTCTGGCCTCCGGACAAGTTGGAGCGGCCAGCAGGCTATGGTACAATATGGCCAGTGACAACAATGTGAGGAGAACATCATGGAGCAAGCATCATCCCTTCTGCGTGCAATCCCCGGCATGGATGTGTTATTACAGCATGACCAGGCAAAAGCCCTGATCGCCCATTCCTCCCCCGTTCTGGTGGCCCGGGCCCTGCGGGAGGTGCTGGCCGGGCTCAGGGAGCGCATCCTGGCAGGGCAGGGCGGGATGATGAGCGTAGAAGACATCATCCAGGCGGCGGCGGAGCTCCTTCAGGAGGAACAGCAGCTAAAGCACCGGCCTGTTATCAACGCCACCGGCGTGCTGCTGCACACCAATCTGGGCCGTGCCCCCCTGGCCCAGTCGGCTGCGGAGGCCGTCTATGAAGCGGCCCGCCACTACACCAACCTGGAGTTTGACTGCGACACCGGCGAGCGGGGGGACCGCCTCTCCCCCGTGATTCAGCTGCTGCGGGAGCTCACCGGGGCAGAGGATGCCCTGGTGGTGAACAACAACGCCGCCGCCATGCTCCTCGCCCTGTCCACCCTGGCAGCCGGCCGGGAAGTGGTGGTGTCCCGGGGCGAACTGGTGGAAATCGGCGGCTCCTTCCGGGTGCCGGAGGTGATGGCCCAGAGCGGCTGCATGCTGAGGGAAGTGGGCACCACCAACAAGACCCGGCTTTCAGACTATGCCCGGGCCATCACGGAACACACCGCGGCCCTGATGAAGGTGCACACCAGCAACTACCAGATCATCGGCTTCACGGAAGCCGTGCCCATGAAGGAATTGGCGGACCTGGCCCATCAACAGGGCCTGCCCGCCATCTATGACCTGGGCAGCGGCGCCATGCTGCCCCTGGCTCCCTACGGGCTGCACAACGAGCCCACGGTGCAGGAGGCCTTGGCCCAGGGGGCGGATGTGGTGTGCTTCTCCGGGGACAAGCTGCTGGGCGGGCCCCAGGCCGGCATCATCCTGGGCAGGGGAGAACACCTGGCCAGGATGAAAAAGCACCCCCTGATGCGGGCCCTGCGGGTGGACAAGCTGGTGCTGGCCGCCCTGGAAGCCACCCTGTTGCTGTACCAGGACGAGGCCCTGGCCAAGAAGGAACTGCCCCTGTACCGGATGTTGGAGGAAGGGACGGACGCGCTGCGCAAGCGGGCGGAGCAGCTGCTGCTCCACCTCTACCCCACCTGCAAGCAGCACTGCGCCATTGTGCCTTCCACCGCCCAGGTGGGCGGCGGCTCCGCCCCAGGGGTGAGCCTGCCCTCCCTGGCCCTGGCCATCACCCCGGTGGGCATGGGCTTGAACGAATTGTACCTGAAGCTGATTGCCATGGACCGCCCGCTGGTGGCCCGGGTGCATCAGGACCGGCTGCTGGTGGACATCCGCACCCTGAAGGATGACCAGCTGCTGGATGTGGCCCATGCGCTGCAGGCCATTCTTTGCAAAGGGGAGGGTGAAGAGGCATGAGCAAGCACATCATCATCGGCACCGCCGGCCATGTGGACCACGGCAAAACCTGTCTGATCCGTGCCCTCACCGGCCAGGACACCGACCGGCTGGAGGAGGAAAAGCGCCGGGGCATCACCATCGACCTGGGCTTCACCTACCTGCCCCTGCCCGATGGCAGCCTGGCCGGCATCATCGACGTGCCCGGGCATGAGCGCTTCATCCACAACATGCTCTCCGGCGCCGGGGGCATCGACCTGGCCCTTCTGGTGGTGGCAGCGGACGAAGGGGTCATGCCCCAGACCCGGGAGCACTTGGGCATCCTGTCCCTCTTGAACATCCCCCGGGGCCTGGTGGCCGTCACCAAGGTGGACATGGTGGAAGCAGACTGGCTGGAGATGATGCTGGAGGAGCTGAGGGAGGAGCTGCAGGGCAGCTTCCTGGCGGATGCTCCTGTGATTCCTGTGTCCTCCCATACCGGGGAGGGTATGGACGCCTTGAAGGCGCAGCTGATCCAGCTGGTGATGGACAGCCCCGGAAAAAGCACGGAAGGGCCCTTCCGTCTGCCGGTGGACCGGGTGTTTTCCATGCCGGGCTTTGGCACGGTGGTGACCGGCACCCTCATTGAGGGCAGCCTGAAGGAAGGCCAGGAGGTGGTGATCTACCCCGAGGGACTGGAGACCAGGGTGCGCTCCCTGCAGGTGCACACCCAGTCTGTGCAGGAGGCCTTTGCCGGCCAGCGGGTGGCGGTGAACCTGCAGCGGGTGAAAACCGAGGACCTGGCACGGGGCAGCGTCCTGGCCGCCCCGGGCAGCATGGAACCCACCTACATGGTGGATGCCAGCATCCGCCTGCTGCCGGAGGCCAGGTTCACCGTGCGCAGCAACAGCCGGCTGCACTTCCACCACGGCTCCGGCGAGACCTTGTGCAAAATCGTCCTGCTGGGGGGCCAGATGGAGCTGCTGCCCGGGGACAGCGCCTATGCCCAGCTGCGCTTTGAAACCCCTGTTGCTGTGAAAGCCCGGGATGCCTTTGTGCTGCGCTTCTACTCCCCCCTGGAAACCGTGGGGGGCGGCGTGGTGCTGGACCCCAGGCCCTTCAAGCACAAGGCCATGAGCCAGAAAGCCCTGGACAAGCTGCAGCTGATGGACGAGGGCAACGAGACAGACCGCATGGAAGCCCTGCTGCTGGAACACAGCCCACACTACACCCCGTTTTCAGCCATCTGCTCCCAGGCGGGCGTCACCGAGCCCCAGGCCAGGGAAGTTCTTCAGGACCTGATTAGTTCGGGCAAGGTGGTGCAGGTGACGGACAAGCTGGCGCTGCATGACAGCCACCTGCAGGCCTTCAGTGACAAGCTGCAAAGCATGCTCACCGCCTTCCATGCAGACAACCCCCTGAAAACCGGGATGCGGGGGGAGGACATCCGGGGCCGCCTGCTCAAGCAGGTGGACGCCGCCACGGCGGACAGCTTGCTGGCGGTGCTGGCAGGCCGGGGGGATGTGAAAAAAGTCAACGGGGCCTATGCCCTGCCGGGCTTTGAGGTGGTGTTCAGCGCACCCCAGCAGGCCAGCCTGGACAAGGTGCTGGCCCAGCTGGAAGCTGCCGGCTTTGCGCCGCCGGAGAAATCCGCCCTTTTGGCCGAACACGCGAAGGACAGGGAACTGCCACGGGTGCTGGACTATCTGCAGGACAGCGGCCGGCTGATTCCCGTCAGCCATGAGATTGTTTTCCTCCGGGAGCACATGGCCCAGGCCCAGGCCCTGTTCACCGGCATCCTTCAGGAAAAAGGCGCGGTGACCCTGGCGGATTTCCGGGACGCCATCGGCGCCTCCCGCAAATATGCCCTGGCCCTTTTGGAATACTGGGACCTGAAGGGCTACACCCAGAAGGGCGCCGAATCCCGGACCCTGGCCAAACCCTTTGAGCCCCTGAGCGAATGAGGGGAATCCCCGCTGTTTTGATTGACAAATCCCCTGCATTTGCATAGGATAGGGGGCGCATGGGAGCAGATGGGTGCTGGTGTGTCCCCCGGTCTTCAAAACCGGTGTAGGGGGTTAGTAGCTTCCTGGGTGGGTTCGATTCCTACATGCTCTCGCCACAAAGTCCTTGTTCATCAAGGGCTTTTTCAATGAATGGATGAAGGGCGCCGCCTGTATCTCCAAGTTCATCAAACCAGGCAGTTCAACCTGAAAACCTCTAGATTTTCAATTATCTTCTTTGTCATATCCGGTCACCGTTTTTGCATTTCCCTCGCGCTTCGGCTATCATCAGGGAAAAAGGCTTGAAGGAGGCTGACCACCATCCCATCCATTCACCGTGTGACCACCCGCCGGGACATCCTGTTGCATGCCATCCTGCCCGGCATCGGCGGGATGCTGGGCGTATCCCTGTATGTGCTGGGGGACACCATGATCGTGGGCCGCGGCCTGGGGGCTGCCGGCCTCACCGCCCTGAACATCGCCATTCCCATGATCAATGTATTAAACGCCATCGGGCTGCTCTTTGGCATCGGCGGCGCCACCCTGATTTCCAAAGCCCTGGGGGAAGGCCGGCAGGAAGCGGCCAACCGGCTGTTCACCGCATCCCTGCTGCTGACCGGGGCCACAGGCATCCTGCTGACCTTCTTGTTCATGGTGTTCCTGGAGCCGCTGTGCCGCTTTCTGGGGGCCTCGGAGGCTGCCTTTCCCATGGTGAAGGACTATCTGGGCATTTTCCTGGCCTTCTCCCTCCCCTTCCTCCTGTTTTCTGCCGGCACCGCCCTGGTGCGCAACGACAACGGGGCCCGGCTGGTGATGGGGGCCATGCTGGCCGGCTCCATCTTCAACGTGGTGTTTGACTATGTGTTCATTTTCCACCTGGGGATGGGCATGGGGGGCGCCGCCCTGGCCACCGGGCTGGCCCCCTGCCTGGGGCTGGCGGTGCTGTCCAGCCACTACATCAGGCGCCGGAACCTGCTGAAACCAAACTTCAAGGCCCTGTCCCCCAGGCGATTTGCCAGGGTGGTGGCAGCCGGCACCGGCAGCTTTGTGCTGGAGCTGTCCAGCGGCATCATCATCTTTGCCTTTAACCTGGTGATCCTGCGCCTGGCGGGGGATGTGGGGGTGTCCAGCTACAGCATCGTGGCCAACCTGGCCCTCATCATCACCGCCGTCTTCCTGGGCACCGCCCTGGGCATCCAGCCCTTGATCAGCTTTCATGAGGGCGCGGGCAACCAGGCGATGATCCAGAAGGTCTTCCGCCTGGGCATGCGGGTGGCCCTGGCCCTGGGCTGTTTCTTCACCCTCCTGGGCCTGGCCTTCCCCCGCTTCCTGGCCAGCCTGTTCATCACGGACGCCGCCGTGATGGCCTATGCCGTGACGGGCATCCGGCTGTTTTTCCTGGCCTTTCCCCTCATGGGCATGAACATCGTGTGGACTATGAAGCACCAGAGCCGCAACCACATCAAAACGGCGCTGTCGGTGTCCCTGTTCCGGGGGCTGGTGTTTTTGCTGGCGAGCCTGCTGTTGATGTCGGCCCTTTTCGGCATGACAGGGGTATGGCTGTCCCTGCCGGTGACGGAGCTGGCCTGTTTTTTGATTTTGCTGTGGCTGGCCCGGCGCGAAAAAAAGAAGGCTGTGAAGCCTTCAACGAGTTGATCGTAGTGTTTTAGGCGTGCCCGCTGGTGATGCCCTCCCGGCACTTGGGCAGAACCAGGGAAACCCCGAAAGCCACGGCGGCGCCGGCTGCGGCGGTGGTGAGGTAGCCAAAGCCCACCTGCCCCAGGGGAATCCGGTGGATGATGTGCTCCACGGTGTCTTTTGCACCGGGAATGATTTTGAGAAAGACCAGCAGGGAAAACAGGATGGCCCCCAGCATGGCGCCCTGGAAGATGGCGTCGCTTTTGATGAGGCGGTCCAACAGGTTTAACAGGATCAGCACAATGCAGACGGGGTAGATGATTTCCAGAACCGGCGCTGCCAGGGCGATGATGCGCTCCACCCCCACCAGGGAAATGGCAAAACTGAAGACGGACACAAAGCCCACCAGGACTGGGTAGGGCACCCTGCCCCGGGTCAGTTTGGAGACATACTGGGAAAAGGTCACCGTGAGGCCGGAGGCCGTGGTGAGGCAGGCAAAAAAGATGATGACCCCCAGGACGGCCTGGCCAAAGACACCGGCCAGCTGCTTCGCCGCGGTAGTGAGCATGGCGGTCCGGTCGGTAAAGCCCTGCAGGAAGGCGCTGCCGGAGGCGCCGATCCAGGTGTAGGCAAAATAGACCAGCCCCAGCAGGAGGCCTGCAATCAACGCCGCCAACAGGAGGATGCGGTTTTTTTCTTTGCCCTTGTAGCCCTTCTTGGCCAGCAGCATGGCGATGGAGGCGCTGACCACCATGGAGCCGATGCCGTCCATGGTCTGGTAGCCGCTGGTGAAGCCGTAATAAAAAGCGCTTTCCTCCAGCTTGCCCGCCACCGGGCTGCCGATGGGGCGCACCACGGACAGCGCTGCCATCAGCACCAGGGCCAGGATCATGATGGGGGTGAGGATGCCGCCCATGGTGTCCAGCACCTTGCCTTCCGATACGCTCAGCAGGAAGGACAGCAGGAAGAAGGCTCCTGAGGTGATAGCGAACACCAGGGAAAAGGAGCTGCCTTCCGGCAGGAAGGGCAAGACGGACATCTCGCAGGTGGTGGCCGCTGTGCGGGGAATGGCAAACAGGGGGCCGATCATGATGAGGATCAGCATGTTGAGGATTTTTCCGAAGGTGAGGTTGAACCTGCGGGCGAGCTGGTTGCTGTCCCCCCCGGCCCTTGCCACAGCGATAGCGCCCAGGATGGGCAGGCCGGCCCCGGTCAGCACAAAGCCGCTGGCAGCGGCCAGCCATCGGGTCCCTGCATGCACCCCGGTATAGGGTGGAAAAATGATATTGCCTGCCCCCAAAAACATGGCAAACAACGCAAATCCTGCAATCAGGGGGTCCCGTCTTCTGTGCATGATGGCTCACTCTCCTATATGATTCA
>DAITOE010000043.1:0-11285 GCA_036834245.1 Clostridia bacterium
CTCCATGGATGCTGATTGCATAATAATGGAAAGGGGGATCCATGCCGATGATGGGAGCCGGATTGCCGTTCACATACCCTTGGTCTGTGCCGCCCTCAAGGGCGGTAAACACTTGAAAGTCCTCCACCTTGTCAAAGGTGGCCAGGACAGGCTGCACATAGCGGTTCAACCGCTGATGGTTGTAGGCCACAGCGGTGACCAGCAGCGCCAGGGCTGCCGCCATTGCGAAACCGGCTTTGATCTTGGTGGGCAGGGCTTGATGAACACTCAGGCTTTTCAGGATGCCTTTGCGATAGAATGCTTGCATGACCTTGTTGTACAGTGCGTAGCAAATCCAGAACATCACTGCAGCGCACAGCAAGCCCCATGGGAACCAGGTGGAGAACATCAGCCCGGTATGATAGGAATAGGGGTTTGCAAGCAGGGGAAGGGTACTGGCAATCAGAATCAGCACCAGGGAGATGCCCAGGTACACAAGGCGGACTGCTTCGTATCGAAAGGTATATACAGCTTGGAAGTGCGCATCCTCCGGGTTGGCATTCAGGGCGCTGATTGCAGTCACCACCTGCAGCACCAAGGCGCTGATGAACAGCACCAGGCCCACAAAGAAGGCCAGGCCAGAGCGATTGGCGGCGTAGTTGATGGCCATGGCGGCCACCACCCCCATGAGGGCACCCCCCAGGGCGATGAAGAGGGTCATCATCAGCTGGTTCTTGCTGCGCCGGAGCAGGCGCTTCACGCTGTCCTCGCTGCGGGCCTGCACCTTTTCCGCCTCCTCATTCCGCACCGTCTCCGCAATGCGCTCCCCCCGTAGCAGTTCATCCACGGTGATGCCAAAGTGGTCGGCGATGATTGGCAAGAGGGAGATGTCCGGAGCGGTTTCATCCCGCTCCCAGCGGCTCACGGTCTTGTCAGATACGTTCAGTTTGTCGGCCAGGTCCCGTTGGGTCATCCCGCCTGCCTTGCGCAAAATGGCGATGAACTCCCCAATGCTGTGTTTTGCCATGGTGTCACTCCTTCCAGGTAGCAGCATCATACTGCTTTTCCTGGCTTCATGCTATCCCCTGGACAGAAAGAAGGACACACCAGAGACGTTGAATCACTCCCGAAAACTGAGAATCTGTAAAAAGATGTCAATTTTGGTCCACCATTCTGCGGTGCGTCAATCTTTTAATCCCCCGGCAATCATGGTATAATCTAAGGAAACGGGGAAGGAGGATGTGGGATGCGCAGCATGACAGGTTATGGCCGGGGACAGTCCAATAAGGCAGGTGTCAGCCTGACTGCCGAGGTCAAGACGGTCAACCACCGCTACCTGGACATCTCCGTACGCTTGCCCCGTGCCCTGACAGCCCTGGAAATCCCCCTCAGGAAGCGCCTGGCCGAGCGCTTCACCCGGGGCCGGGTGGAGCTGTCCTTCACCCAGGACCTGGCCGGCGCCCCCGCCACCCTGGTGCAGGCCAATCTGCCCCTGGCCCACGAGTATGCCCAGGCAGCAGAGCAGGTGGCCCAAGCGGCGGGCATCAAAGGCGGACTGAAGCTGAACACCCTCATCAGCCTGCCGGAGGTGCTCAGCCTGATTCCCCTGGAATTGGAGCCGGCGGTGCTGGAAACAGCGGCCCTGGCAGCCCTGGACCTGGCCTGTGATGCAGCGCTTGCAGACCGGGCCCGGGAGGGGGAGCAGCTGCGCGGTTTTTTCCATGGCCGCCTTCAGGTGCTGGAAGATGCCCTGCAATCCCTGCAGCAGGAAGCGCCGCAGCAGCCGCTGCTGGCCCGGGAAAAGCTGGACAAACGCCTGGCCGCCCTGCCGGAATTGCAGGTGGATACCCAGCGCCTGGCCCAGGAGATTGCCCTGTTTGCAGACCGCTGCGACATCACCGAGGAAATCAGCCGCCTGCAGGCCCATTGCCAGCAGATGCGCGCCCTGGTGGACCAGGAGCAGCCGGCAGGCCGGGAAATGGACTTCCTGGCCCAGGAGATGAACCGGGAGGCCAACACCATCTGCAGCAAATCCGCCTCCCTGGAGGTCACCCGGCTGGGCCTCGCGTGCAAAGCAGAAGCGGACAAAATCCGCGAGCAGATACAAAACGTGGAGTAAAAGAAGATGAACAAACAGTTACCCCCCGTCCAGACGTCGACGGAAGCCCTGGCCCCGGTGCAGCAAAAAGACCGCAAGGGCATGCTCATCATCATTTCCGGTCCCTCGGGGACGGGGAAGGGCACCCTGTGCGAGCGGCTGTTTGCAGCGGACAAGCACATCGTGTTTTCCGTCAGCGTCACCACCCGGGAGCGCCGGGAGGGGGAACAGCACGGGCAGCATTATTTCTTCATCGACGACAAGGAGTTTGAGCGGCTCAAGCAAAGCAACGAGCTGCTGGAGTACGCCACCGTCCACGACCATTCCTACGGCACCCCCAGGAAACTGGTGGAGGAGAAGCTGGAGGAAGGCTATGACGTCCTCCTGGACGTGGACACCCAGGGGGCCATGAGCGTGATGCAGCAGATGGAGGACACCGTGTCCATCTTCATCCTGCCGCCTTCCTACGCCTCCCTCAAAACCCGGCTCCACACCCGCAACACCGATGACGAGGCGGAGATCAACAAGCGCCTGAACAACGCCCGGGGCGAGATCGAGCGCTACCAGCGCTATGACTATGCCCTGGTGAACGACGACCTGGAAAGTGCCTTTTCCCGCCTGCTCACCATCATCAAGGCAGAGCGCCTGCGCACCTGCCGCTATCACCCGGAAATCCCTGAAGTGTAATTGGAGGAAGATTTATGGCAATCAACGAACCTGGCATCCAGTCCTTGATCGGCAAGGCCGACAGCGCATACACCCTGGTGGAAATGGTGGCCAAAAGGGCCCGCCAGATTGTGGACGGCGCCCAGCCCCTCATCGAGGGCGATGACAAAAAGCCCCTGGCAGCCGCCATTGAAGAGATTCAGCACGGCATGATCACCTACCACCGCAACCTGGAGGACGAGGTCTAAGCATGTCAGCCTCCCCGAAGACGGTGGTCCTGGGGATCACCGGCGGCATTGCGGCCTACAAGGCCTGCGAGGTGGTCTCCCGGCTGAAGAAGGCAGGGATTGATGTTCATGTCATCATGAGTAAAAACGCCTGCGAATTTGTCGCGCCCCTCACCCTGCAGACCCTGTCCCAGAACCTGGTGGCGGTGAACACCTTTGAGGCGCCGGACGTCTGGGAGGTGGAGCACATCTCCCTGGCGAAAAAGGCGGATGTGCTGCTCATTGCGCCCGCCACCGCCAACATCATCGCCAAACTGGCCCTGGGCCTGGCGGATGATATGCTCACCACCACCGCCCTGGCCACAGAAGCCCCGCTGCTGCTGGCCCCGGCCATGAACACCGTGATGTGGAACCACCCGGCCACCCAGCAGAACCTGAACACCTTGGTTCAGCGGGGTGCCCGCACCGTGGGCCCCGACGGCGGCATGCTGGCCTGCGGGGACGTGGGTGCCGGCCGCATGAGCGAGCCGGTGGAGATTGTGGCGGCGGTGATGGCCCTCTTAAACGAAAAGCAGGACCTGGCAGGCATGAAGGTGCTGGTCACCGCCGGGCCCACCCGGGAAGCCCTGGACCCGGTGCGCTACCTCAGCAACCGCTCCAGCGGCAAGATGGGCTACGCCATTGCCCAGGCAGCAAGGGAGCGGGGCGCCCAGGTAACCCTGGTGTCGGGGCCCGTGTCCTTGGCGCCGCCCCGGGAGGTGGACCTGGTCAGCGTCACTACCACCCAGGACCTGTATGAGGCCGTTCTGCGCCTGTCCAAGGAGCAGGACATCCTGATTCAGGCGGCGGCCCCGGCAGATTTCCGGCCGGACAGCGCCCATCCCCAGAAGCTCAAAAAACAGGGGGATGGCGGCTTGCAGCTGAATCTGGTACAGACGCCGGACGTGGCGGCGGCTGTGGGCGCCACCAAGCAGCCCGGCCAGTTCTTTGTGGGCTTTGCCGCAGAGACCGAGAACCTGCACCAGAACGCCCGGGCCAAACTGGCCAGGAAAAACCTGGACTTGATTGCCCTCAACGACGTCAGCCGGAAGGATGCCGGCTTTGATGTGGACACCAACGCCCTCACCCTGCTGTCCAAAGAAGGCGCCCTGGAGCTTCCTCTCCTGAGCAAACAGGAGGCAGCCCACCGCCTGCTGGACGAGGTGCTCCGGCTGAAACATGGGATCTTGGATGCCTGAAACTGCCCCCTATGCCCAGGTCATCGTGGACATCGCCGCGGACAGCGCGGACAAAACCTTCACCTACGCCGTGCCGGAGGGCATGGCGCTTGCCCTGGGCACCCGGGTGCTGGTGCCCTTTGGCCGGCAGACCAAAGAAGGCGTTGTCATCGGCTTTTCCAAAGAGACGGACCTGAGCCCGGACCGGATCCGGGACATCATCGAGCCCTTGGAGGACTACCCGGCCATCCTGCCCCCCCTGGTGGCCCTGGCCCGGGACATCAGCGCCCGGTCCAACTGCTCCCTGGCCCTGGCCCTGCGGCTGATGATCCCGGCGGAGATGCGTTCCGGCCGGGTGAAAGCCAAGACCCAGACGGTGGCCAGACTGCTGATTCCGGAGGCAAGGCTTGCGGAGGCTGTCGCCAAGAACAGCCGCTCCAAAAAGCGGGTGCTGCTCCTGCAGCTGCTGTCAGACGGCCTCCCCCACCCGGTGAGCGAGCTGAAGGCCCTGGTGCGGGACCCCCTGGTGCCCCTGAAAACCCTGGCGGAAGACGGCCTCATTGCCCTGACGGAGGAGGAGGTCTACCGCTCGCCCTATGCAGACCCCGGCCCGCAGCAGCAGGACCCCGTCCTCACCCCGGAACAGAACGAAGTGCTGCAGGAGCTCCTGCCCGCCATCCATCAGGGCAGCGGGCGCTTCCTGCTCCACGGCATCACAGGCTCCGGCAAGACCGAGGTCTACATCCGCTGCGCCCGGGAATGCCTGGCCCAGGGACGGGGCGTCATCGTGCTGATTCCCGAAATCGTCCTCACCCCCCAGATGGTGTCCTGGTTCCGGGGCCGCTTCGGGGACGTGGCGGCGGTGCTCCACTCCCGGCTCTCCGCCGGGGAGCGCTTTGACGAATGGCGCCGCATCAGAAGCGGCAAGGCGCGGCTGGTCATCGGCGCCCGCTCGGCGGTGTTCGCGCCGGTTGCCAACCTGGGCCTCATCATCATCGACGAGGAGCACGAGCCCAGCTACCTTTCGGAGCACAACCCCCGCTATGACGCCCGGGAGGTGGCCGCTTTCCGGGCCGGCCAGGAGCAGGCCAGCCTGCTGTTGGCCAGCGCCACCCCCAGCATTTTAAGCTTTGCCAAGGCCCAGCGGGGGGACTACATGCTGCTGGAGATGCTGTCCCGGGTAAACAAGCACCAGCTGGCCCAGGTCACTCTGGTGGACATGCGGGATGAATTGCGCCTGGGCAACAGGAGCATCTTCTCCACCCTGCTGACCCAGCGCCTGAAGGCCTGCCTGGAGGCCGGGCAGCAGGCCATGCTCTTCATCAACCGACGGGGCTATGCCCCCAGCGTGCTCTGCCGCAAATGCGGCCATGCCCTCACCTGCGCCCACTGCGATGTGAAGCTCACCTACCACCAGGCGGACCGGCAGATGCACTGCCACTACTGCGGCGGCATCAGCAGCCTGCCCACCGCCTGCCCCCAGTGCGGCAGCGGCTACCTGCGGCCGGTGGGGGTGGGCACCCAGACGGTGGAGGAGGAGTTTCACAAGCTGTTCCCCGGGGTGCAGACTGTTCGCCTGGATGCGGACACCACCACCGGCAAGGACGCCCACGAGCGCCTGCTCAACCGCTTCCGCAGCGGGGAAGCCCGGGTGATGATCGGCACCCAGATGATTGCCAAGGGCCTGGATTTTCCCCAGGTGACCCTGGTGGGGGTGGTGCTGGCGGATCTCACCCTGAACATGCCGGATTACCGGGCTCAGGAGCGCACCTTCCAGCTGCTCACCCAGGTGGCTGGCCGGGCGGGCCGGGCAGAGATGCCTGGCGAGGTCATCATCCAGACCTACAAGCCCGAGCACGATGTCATCCTGCATGCAGCAGAGCAGGAGTACCGCGGCTTTTTCAACCAGGAGTTTGCAAGGCGCCGGGCGCTGCTGTACCCCCCCTTCACCATGATGGTGCGGCTGCTGGTGGAAGGACCAGGGGAGGAGCAGGTCCGGGAGGTGTCCGCCCAGTTGAAGGAGCGCATCATCACCTTCCTGGCAGAATCCGGCCCATTGAAACGCCGGGTGCTGTTTGTCAGGGAGGACGCAGCCCCCATCAAGCGCATCATGGGCCGCCACCGCGCCCAGGTGCTGATGAAGATTCTGGAACACAAGGACAGCGAACAGGTGCTGGCATTTTTAACCGCCCAGACCACAGAACCATGGCCCTGCCGGGTGAGCCTGGAGATCAACCCGGCCAGCCTTGCCTGAACAGGCAAGCCAGGAGGAAGACAACAAACCATGAAAAAGATTTTTACCATCGGCGCGAAGGAGCTTCGTGTCAAAGCCAACCCCATCACCAAGTTTGATGCCCGCCTGGGCCTGATCCTGCGGGACATGGCCAAAACCATGTACCAGGCGGAAGGCATCGGCCTGGCCGCCCCCCAGGTGGGAATCGCCCGGCGGATGATGGTGGTGGACGTGGGGGAGGGGTTGATGGAGTTCATCAACCCGGTGATTGAGTCCGCAAGCGGCGAATGTGGCATGGCGGAAGGCTGCCTGTCGGTTCCCGGCCGGCGGGGCTATGTCATCCGTCCGGAGAAAATCACCGTCACCGCCCAGGACAGGAAGGGCAGCCCGTTCACCCTGGAGGCGGACGGCCTGCTGGCCCGCTGCATCCAGCACGAGATTGACCACCTGGACGGCATTCTCTATGTGGACAAAATGGAATACGAGGTCTTCCCGGAGGATGAAGAAGAGGACGAGGACGAGCCATTGGACGCGGCGGAGGAGCTGGCGGAATAATGCGCATCGTGTTCATGGGCACCCCGGACTATGCTTTGACCAGCCTGAAGGCCCTGGTGGAGCACAGCAGCTTTCAGGTGGCGGGGGTCTTTACCCAGCCGGACCGGCCAAAGGGCCGGGGCAAGCAGGTGCAGATGCCGCCGGTGAAGGAATATGCCCTGGATAAAGGCATCCCGGTGTTCCAGCCCCGGCGCATCCGGACGGAGGGCCTTGCGGACTTGCAGGCCCTGCAGCCGGACCTCTGCGTCACAGCCGCCTACGGGCAGATCCTTTCAGAGGAGATTCTGGCCGTCCCCAAAATGGGCACCGTCAATGTCCATGCCTCCCTGCTGCCCAAGTACCGGGGCTCCTCCCCGGCCAACTGGGTCATCATCAACGGTGAAACCAGAACCGGCGTCACCACCATGATGACGGACAAGGGCATCGACACCGGGGACATCCTCCTGCAGACGGCGCTTGACATCCACCCCTTTGAAACCGCCGGGGAACTGACGGACCGCCTGGCCCAGGCCGGCGCCGCACTGCTCCTGGATACCCTCCTGCGCCTGCAGGCCGGCACCTGTCCAAGAAGGCAGCAGGACGCATGCAGCATGTCCTACTACCCGATGCTCAGCCGGGAATCCGGCATCATCAGGTGGAGCGAAGCCGCCCTTGACATCCAGAACCTGGTGTATGGCACAGCCCCCTGGCCGGGGGCCAGCACGGCGTCCCCCTGGGGCACCCTCAAAATCTGGGCGGCAGAGGCAGAAGAAAACGGCGCCATGGCAGCGCCGGGAACCATTTTGCAGGCCGACCCGAAGACCGGCCTGCTGGTGCAGACCGGGAACGGCGCACTGCGGATTCACCGCCTCCAAGCCCCGGGCAAACGGGCCATGGAAGCAGCGGAATTTCTCCGGGGCAAGCCCCTCACAGCCCCCGGCACGATGGACAACAGCGAGGACAACAATGGCAGACCCGAAGCATAAGGGAAAACAGAGTCCCCAGCGCCCGCAGGAGCGGAAGTACGGCCGCCCGGCCCCGGGAGGCCTGCAGCCCCCTGTGCGGAAATACGGCCGCCCGGCACCCGGACCTTCCTCAGACCAGGCGGGGGAAAAGCGCTACGGCCGCCCGGCGCCCGGGGCTTCTTCAGACCAGCCGGGTGAACAGCGCTACGGCCGCCCTGCTCCAGGAGGCCAACAGCCACCTGTGCGGAAATATGGCCGCCCGGCGCCCGGGCCTTCTTCAGACCAGCCGGGTGAAAAGCGTTACGGCCGCCCTGCTCCGGGGGCCCAACAGCCTCCCGTGCGGAAATATGGCCGCCCGGCGCCCGGGCCTTCTTCGGACCAGCCGGGAGAAAAGCGCTACGGCCGCCCTGCTCCGGGAGCCCAACAGCCTCCCGTGCGGAAATATGGCCGCCCGGCCCCTGCCGCGCCCGGGCCCTTCCGGCAGGACCCGGACAGGCGCAGGCCGGTTCCCGGCCCCAAGGATGCCCCCATCCTCAGCAAGGACGCCCGGGTGGCAGCCCTGCTGGTGCTGGGCCGGGTGCTGGATGGCGGTGCCTATGCCTCCCTGACCCTGGACGATGTGTTTCAGAACATGCGCCTCAGCCCCCAGGACAAGCGGCTGGCGGCGGTTATCGTGTACAAAACCATTGAGGACCTGATCAAGATTGATTTTGCCCTGGGCCAGTTCCTGGAGGATGCGGAAGCCTTGAACGGCAAAATCCGCAACATCCTGCGCCTTTCTGCCTGCCAGATTCTGCTGATGGACCGGATTCCGGATTTTGCCGCCACCAACGAGGCGGTGGAGCTGACCCGGGCCAGCGGCTTTGAGGAGATGACCGGCCTGGTCAACGGCGTGCTGCGCTCCCTGATTCGCGGGAAGGACAGCCTGCCCTGGCCCCTTGAAGGGGAGGAGAGCCACCTCAGCATCACCTACTCCATCCCCCAGTGGCTGGCAGACCTGATCCTGAACTCCTACCCCAGAGAGCAGGCCGAGGGCATCATCAAGTTTCGCAGCGACAGCCACACGGTCACCCTGCGGCGCAACCAGATGCTCACCACCCGGCAGGAGTTTCAGGACATCCTGGACAAAAAGTCCTGGGAGGTGCAGCCCGGCGTGCTGGAGGAAGCGGTGCGGGTGAAGGGCGCCAGCAACCTGGCCCAGGACCCGGATTTCCTGGGCGGCCGCTTCTCCATCCAGGGGGAGGGCAGCATGATGACAGCCATGGCAGTGGCCCCTGCAGCCGGCATGACGGTGCTGGACTGCTGCGCCGCCCCCGGGGGCAAAACCAGCCTGATGGCTGAAATGATGCAAAACACAGGCCGGGTTCACGCCTGGGACGTGCACGAACACCGGGTGGACCTCATCTACGCCCAGGCGGAGCGCCTGCGGCTGTACAACATCCGCCCTGCCGTGCGGGACGCCACGGTGTACCAGGAACGGTTTGACCAGACCATGGACGCCGTGCTCCTGGACGCGCCCTGCAGCGGCACCGGGGTGATGGACAACAAGCCGGACATCAAATACCGCCTCACCCCGGAAGGCCTGGAGGAGCTGATTGCGCTGCAGGCCCGGCTGCTTAAAACCAATGCCCGCTATGTCAAGCCCGGCGGGGTATTGGTGTATGCTACCTGCAGCCTGCTGCCCCAGGAAAACATGGAGCAGGTTCGGAATTTCTTAGCCGCCCATGATGATTTTCAGCTGGATGCCCTTCCTGCCGGCATCCCGGAAAATTTCCGGGACAAACAGGGGGAATTCGGCCTGCAGCTGCTGCCCCATGAAGACCAGGTGGACGGCTTCTTCATCGCCCGGCTGAAACGGAGCACCTGATATGAAAACACAGCTGACCGGCATGGACCTGCAGGCGCTGACGGACTGGGTCAAGGCCCAGGGCGCGCCTGCTTTCCGCGCCCGTCAGCTGCAAAACTGGCTGGTCAAGGGCGCTGATTTTGACGGCATGCGCAACCTGCCCGCCAGTTTGCTGGACAGCTTCAAAGAGCAGGCTGTGGCCCAGCCCGCCCGGGTGCTGGAGCGCCATGTGTCCAACATCGACGGCACCGAGAAGCTGTTGTTTGTGATGGCGGACGGCCACACGGTGGAAGGCGTCATCATGCGCTACCGCCACGGCATCACCTTTTGCCTGTCCACCCAGGTGGGCTGCGCCATGGGCTGCGCCTTTTGCGCCAGCACCCTGGGCGGCAAGCTGCGCAACCTCACAACCGGGGAAATGGCCAGCATGTGCTACCTGGCAAACAGCCTGACGGCCCCTGAAGGCCTCAGCAACCTGGTTTTGATGGGCAGCGGGGAGCCCCTGGACAACACCGGGGAGGTTTTTCCCTTCCTGCAGCTGATTTCCTCCAAGGATAGCCTCAACATCGGCGCCCGGCATATTTCCGTGTCCACCTGCGGCCTGCCGGACAAGATGCGCCAGCTGGCGGACCTGGGCCTCCAGGTTACCCTGTCCGTCTCCCTGCACGCCCCCAATGATGAGGTGCGACGGCAGATCATGCCGGTGGCAAGGGCCCATGCCATGGCGGAGGTGCTGGCTGCATCCCGCTATTATATCGAGCGCACAGGCCGCAGGGTGGTGTTTGAATACGCCCTGATCCAGGATTTGAACGACAGCCTGGACCATGCCACAGAACTGGCCGCCCGGCTGCGGGGCATGCAGGCCCATGTGAACCTGATTCCCCTCAATGACGTGGCGGAACGCGATTTGCGTGCCAGCCCCAGGGCCCAGGTGGCCCGCTTTTTGGACCGGCTGACCCAGCTGAAGATTTCCGCCACCGTGCGCAGGCAGCTGGGGGACGACATCTTTGGCGCCTGCGGCCAATTGCGGGCCCAGCGCCTCAAAACACCTTTGCAGGAGGAGAAAAACCCATGATTGCCGTATCCAGGACCCACCAGGGCAAAATCCGCCTGAACAATCAGGATGCCCTGCTTATCCGGCAGGAAGCCACCTCCCTGTATGCGGTGGCCGACGGCATGGGGGGTCACCGGGGCGGCAATGTGGCCAGCGCCATGGCGGTGTCCGCCCTGATGGAACTGGACCTCAATGACCAGCCCAACGACGGCGCCTTTGTGCGGGCCTTCAACCGGGCCAACCTCTTAATCTGGGAACGCCAGCTCAGCGACCTGAGCCTGTCCGGCATGGGCACCACCTTAAGCGCCCTCTGGGAGGGGGAGGAGGGGCTGCTCATCGCCCACGTGGGGGACAGCAGGGTGTATCAGTTTCACGAGGGCAGCCTGCGCCAGATTACCCAGGACCACTCCCTGGTGGGGGAATTGCTGCGCTCCGGCGCCATCACCCCGGAAATGGCCAGCAACTA
>DAITOE010000044.1:0-11226 GCA_036834245.1 Clostridia bacterium
CTTATTCTATCAATAATACTGGACTCAATCTTTAACGCTTCCATGAGCAGGCCCTTTTTCGCCACCGCTTTGACTCATTCAGTCAGCGTAGGCTGCGACTACGCCTCCTTCATTCGTCTTTGCGGGTGACAAAAAATTGCTCTGCCCATGAGTGCGTTAAAGCTCTCGTCCAGTATATATAGGAGGAAAGCATGCCCATCCTGAACATGAACCAGGTCACCAAAACCTTCGGCACCCTCAAGGCCCTGGATGCGGTCAACCTCTCGGTGGACCCCGGCGAGGTCTACGGCTTCATCGGGCCCAACGGCGCCGGAAAGACCACCGCCATCCGGGTGCTGCTGGGCATCCTCAAAGCCACCAGCGGCCAGGCCACCCTCTTTGGCCGGGACGCCTGGCAGGACGCGGTGGAACTCCACCGGCGGGTGGCCTATGTGCCCGGGGAGGTCAGCCTGTGGCCCAACCTCACCGGGGGCGAGGTCATCGACCTGTTTGTACGCCTGCGCCGGGGCAACAAGGACAGCGCCCGCAGGGAGCTGCTGCAGCGCTTCGACCTGGACCCCACCAAGAAATGCCGCACCTATTCCAAGGGCAACCGCCAGAAGGTGGCCCTGGTGGCGGCCTTTGCCACCGAGGCCGACCTTTACATCCTGGACGAGCCCACCTCTGGCCTGGACCCCTTAATGGAGGAGGTGTTCCAGGACTGCGTCCTGGAGGTGAAATCCCGGGGCAAAAGCGTGCTGCTGTCCAGCCACATCCTGTCAGAAGTTGAGAAGCTCTGCGACAAGGTGTCCATCATCAGGAGGGGCCGCATCATCGAAACCGGCACCCTGGCCCAGCTGCGCCACCTCACCCGCACCCAGGTTCACGCCGTCACCCGGCAGCCCTTGACGGGGCTTCAAGCAATGCCCTTTCTTCACGATTTGCATCAAGAAGGCCAGCGGCTGTCCTGCAGCGTGGAGGCCGACCACCTGGGCAGCCTGGTGACCCTCCTCAACGACCACGGGCTGATGCACCTGGAGTGCGCGCCCCCCACCCTGGAGCAGCTGTTCATGAGCCATTACGAAAGGGAGGGCTGAGCCATGTTGAAAAGCCTCACCGCGGGCAGCGGGCCGCTGCTGCGGCTGACCCTGCGCCGGGACCGGCTGCGCCTGCCCCTGTGGGTGCTGGGCCTGTCCCTGTTCATGACGGCCCTGGTGCCCGTGTTCCAGCACCTGCTCATCGCCGGGGACAACAACCAGGTCTTCGCCCTGATGATGGAAAACCCTGCCATGGTGGCTCTGGTGGGCCCGGTCTACGGCGCTGCCCACTTCCATACCGGGGCGGCCTACGCCAACATGATGCTGGTGTTCTGCCTGATTTTTACCGCCCTCATGAACATCTTCCTCCTCACCCGCCACACCCGGCAGGACGAGGAGGAAGGCCGGCTGGAGCTCATCCGCTCCCTGCCGGTGGGGCGGCTGGCAGGCCTGTCCGCCGCCCTGCTTGAGGCCCTGCTGGCCAATGTGCTCCTGGCCCTGCTGACCGGCCTGGGCCTGTATGCCCTGCGGGGCACGGGCATGGACCTGGCCGGCTGCCTCCTCTTCGGCGGCATCCTGGGGGCCACCGGCCTGGTCTTTGCCGGCCTCACCGCCATCTGCTGCCAATTGACCGCCAACAACCGCACCGCCACCGGCCTGGCCCTGGGCCTGTTGATGTTTTTCTACCTGCTCCGGGCGGCCGGGGACATCACCTGGGAAGCCCTGGCCCTCCTCTCCCCCCTGGGCCTGGCCCTGCGCAGCCAGGTTTTTGTCACAAACCATGTCTGGCCCGTCTTCGTCCTCCTGCTTGAAGCCGCCCTGCTGGCCGCCCTGGCCATGGCCCTGGCCAGCCGGCGGGACCTGGGCCAGGGGCTCATCCCCGCCCATCCCGGCCGGGCCCAGGCCGCAGCCTCCCTCTCCTCCCCCCTGGGCCTGGCCTTCCGCCTCAGCCGCATCAGCGCCCTGGTCTGGGCCTATGCCCTGTTCATCCTGGCGGGCACCTATGCCTCGGTCTTTGGGGAGATGGAAGCCTTCATCACGGGCAACGCCATGCTCAGCGCCCTGTTCGCCGCCAGCCCGGATTTCAGCGTCACCGAGCAGTTCATCGGCCTGCTCACCGCCGTCATGGCCATGCTCTCCGCCATCCCCATGCTCACCACCCTGGCCCGGGTGGTGTCGGAGGAGCGCCAGGGCCGGGCGGAGCAGCTGTTGGGCCTGCCCGTCGCCCGCCGGCAGCTGCTGGGGGCCTACCTGGGCATCGCCCTCGTCATGAGCCTGGTCTACCCCGCCATCATCGCCCTGGGCTTTTACGGGGTGGGCATCCTGGTCTACCCCCAGACCCCCGCCCTCAGCACCTTCCTCATCGCCTCCTACAGCTATGTTCCCGCCCTGTGGGTGCTGTTGGGGCTGATGGCCCTGCTGGCGGCCGCCCTGCCCCGGCGGCTGGCCCTGGGCTACAGCTACCTGGGCTTCTCCTTCTTTGCCGTGTACTTCGGCCGCCTCATGGACCTGCCCCCCTGGGTGCAGCGCCTGACCCCCCTGGGCCATGTGCCTGCCTACCCCATGGAAGCCTTCAGGGCCGCCCCGCTGCTGGCCCTCACCGCCCTGGCCCTGGCCCTGATCGTGCCGGCTTTCCTGCTGTACCGCCGCCGGGATGTGCAAACCCAGTAAGCACCTGCGCAGACATAAATCCGCTCCTGCTCCTTGAAGCGGGTATCTTCCCTGTGTCGCTGCGCGATATTTGTTTGTTAACATCCTCCGGGCTCATACTAAACACACGAGTTAATGCACTCATGGATCGAGGATTGTTGATGGCTCTGCTAAGTCGAAGGAACGAGGCGTAGCCTCGTCGGGACTCTCTGCGTTCCCTTTCCACCTCGCAAGCTCGGCGGAGGCGTCCACTTCGGGGTCCCTCCTCTCGCTTGAAAGCCTGCTTTCAAGCGGAAGGAAGGATTCCGGAACATAGTGAGCTGGCAGGCTTGTCCTGGCAGCGAACGAAGTGGAGTGAATCCTGACGCAGACCGATTACATGGAAGCATGAAAGAGTGCATTTAGTATCACGAAAGGAACAGGATATGCAGCTCTTTGACCCCGCAAAGCCCTGGTTCAAGGGCAACCTCCACCTGCACACCACGGCGTCTGACGGCAGCCTCACCTTTGAGGAGGCTGCCCGGCATTACCAGGAGGCCGGATACGACTTCATCTGCGTCACCGACCACCGGATGCGCAGCGTGGAGTTGCAGATGTACGGCAAGATGCTGGTGCTGCCGGGGATTGAGATCGACTTTTTCCAGGCCAGCCAGGTGACCCACATCGTGGGGGTGAACATCAATGACAGCTTCCTGCGCCGCTATGACGCGCGCTGGGGCCCCCAGCGGGGCATCAACGAGATCCGCGCGGCCGGCGGCCTGGCCATCCTGGCCCACCCCCTCTGGTCCTTAAACACCCCGGAGACCATCAATGCCCTGAAGGATTTGACCGCGGCGGAAATCTACAACAGCACCTCCCGCCCGCCCTGGAACGGGGACCGGGCCGACGCCACGGGCCTGTTGGACATCGCCGCCGCCAACGGCAGGCCCCTGAACACCGTGGCCGTGGACGACGCCCACCATTATGACGGGGACGCAGGCCAGGCCTTTATCCGCCTGCAGGCGGACGAACTGAGCGTGGTGGGCATCATGCAGGCCCTGAAGGCCGGCGCCTTCCATGCCAGCCGGGGGCCGGAGATCCACCAGATCACCTTTGACGGGGACACCCTCACGGTGTCCTGCTCACCGGCCCGGCGCATCCTCTTTCACAGCAACCGGGCCTGGGCCCCCCTGCGCTGCCACGAAGGCCCGGGCATCACCCAGGCGTCCTTCACCGTCAGCCGGGAATGGAACGAGCGCTTTGTGCGGGTCATCATTGAGGATGATGAAGGGCGGCGGGCCTGGGCCAACCCGGTGATCATCCCCTATCCATAGCCAGCACAAACTGCAGCAGGGGCCGGGAAAACTCCCGGCCCCATTTGTGTGTTCTGCGATGAGGCAGCAAGCTCCAATCAATCCACAACTGCCAGCCCGTACAGGCGGTAGCTGCCGTCGCTGTGCACCAGCAGGCGGTTGTTGTCCGACCAGACCAGCCCCTTGGCCAGGCGGTTGGTCAGCCTTGCAAACGGCGCAAAGCTGATGGCGTTTTTAACCCCGGCCGCTGTCACATCCACCCGGCCGGCGATGCCCCGGTGGATGTCCAGGATGTACAGCCTGGCTTCATCCCCATACACCCCCGCCAAGGCCAGGTGGCTGCCGCCGGGGGAGAGCACGGCATTTACGGGCAGCATCAGCCCGGGGTCCTGGTACAGGGCTTCCATGCCCTCCACGTCCAGCCCCGCGATGCTGAGGGGGCCCACCCGCTGGCCCTGCTCCCTGTCCGGCCACAGTGCCAGCTGGCTGTCAAACAGGCCATCTTGAAGGTTCGCCATATCAAACAGCTGGAAGGTTTCATGGTACAGGCCAGCCTTGCCCGCCCGGTAGGCCAGCAGCACCCCGCGGCCTTCTGCGTAGCTGGGCAGCTGAAAATGGACAATGGTGCGCTGGGAGGGTTCCTCAAGGTCCAGGGACAGATACAGGGTGTCCCCTTCGGGAGGGATCAGGGCCAGCCCCCGCTTCCCATCCCGGGTGATGGCAGACACCGTTTGCAGGATGCCCTCCGGCGTATGCCACAAGGCGGGGTCGGCGGTGGTCAGTTCAGGCCGGGTCCCTGCATAGGGGGCGTCCACGCCGGTTATCAGGTTCAGGCTGCGGATCTCGCTCTCCCGCTCCTCCCCTTTCAGGATGCCGTAGACCTCGTAATACAGCACCGGCGCCACCTGGCTGAAGGCTGCGCGGAAGGGAAAGCCGGTCAGGTGGCCCTTGTCCATCATGCGCAGGTCAGGGGGCAGCAGGGGATCCACCAGGCGGAAGCTGCTCGCCTGCACATCCGCCAGCAGGATGTTGATGGCCGGGAAGGCATACACCATCACCTGCTGGGGATTGGCCAGGGCCAGGTGGCTGCCCCCGGGGGACCAAACCACCCCGCCATCCTGCACCATATGCAGAGCCTTGGGAAAAACAGCCTTGATGTAGGTGGGGTTCACCCCTGTTTCCGGTGCCAGCAGCCGCAGGAAGCCATCCTCCAGGCCCAGGACAAAGGGAATGCCCTCCAGGATGACAAACAGGCGGCGGCCGTCCGGGGACAGGCTCAGGTAGCTGGCCGCCCCGTACAGGTCCGACAAGGAAAAATCCAGGGTGTCCCCGATGGGGTATTGGTCCAGCAGCACTTCCCGGGTGTCCAGGGCGGGGTCCGCCTGGGCCAGGGCATCAAAATACCGGTTGATTTCCGCCAGCACCGCTGCGCCCCCCAGTGAAAAGGAGAAGTCCAGGGGCACCAGGGCCAGCCGGTCCGCCATCAGGGCCTGGTCAAAGGCTGCCTGGTCCCCCTCCGGGTAGATATTGAAACTGTGAGGCCCAGCCCAGGCAGCATCCTGTTCCGCCAGGGCAAGCGACCCGCCCCCCGTTATCAACATGCAAGCCATCACCAGCAACAAGCCTTTGTACAGCATGTTTTTCATCTTTTCACCTTCCTGACAGGCATCGGCAGCCCTCCCGTGGAGGGCCAAAGCACCGTGCTTCGAAATCGCTCCGCACTTCCCGGTTATACCTACCCGCCCGGGGCTGAAACCAACCCATGGCCGCACACAGCCCCTGCAGCCCCTTAAAGGCTGGCGCCTTCCATGCCAGCCAGGGCCCGGCCCATCCTCGTCCACAAGAACCGGGCCTGGGCCATCCCGGCGGCTGTGCCCTATCCGTAAGGCGCGAGATTTTATTAAACAAGGGCCGGGAAAACTCCCAGCCCTTATTCTGTTTTTGGTTGTCTCCTATTCCGCTGGTGCAAACACATCGTTCGGGACGAAGCCAGTGATGGCGATGCTCATGTCCCGGTTCACCCGGAAGGCGACATGATAGTACTTCCCCTCCTCATCCTGCACACTGAAGGACAAACGCACCTGGTCGTGGTTTTTCTCCTGGTGGTCCCTCTGGCGCAACAGCCAGAGGGAAACCTTTCTGGGCCATCCCTGAAGCTCTTCCTCCAGATGGTAGTTTCCGCCGGTTTGATTGATGATGTCCAGGGCTTCGTTGACCAGCTGGACCCTTTGTCCATGGGCCTTGTCAAGCAGCATGGCCAGTTCGCCGCTTGTGTCCCATTCATGGGCCTGCAGCCTCAATGCTTCAACCTGTGAAATGGCATCTGTATATGCATCTTCCAGTTCCAGGGAAACAGGCCCCTCCTCCTCCCTGGGCAGGTACAGCGTAACGAAATCGCTGGCCTGGGTTTCCTGCAACAGCTGGGTCTGCACGTCCAAACTCAGCAGCTTCAGGTCCCGGTCCATCTGCAGGGTGTAGAGGGTGTAGGGCGCTGCGTTTGCCTGATCCAGCAGGCGCTGGTCCAGGTCCTCCGGCACCATGTCCACCTGCAGGACAGGCTGATCCATGTTGCTGGTAATGCTGGAGATGTTCTGCACCATCCCTTGTTTTTCCTCCTGCCAGACGGGGCCCATCAGAAGGGAAAACAGCTCTGCCGTGCGCTGCCAGACGGGCTCCGGGTTCGTCTGCCAGGCGGTGTTTTCCCGGTCCTGCATCACCAGCCTGTCGTGGAGGTCCAGGTAGGGTGTGGCCCCCTCCTCTGCAATGCCGATGCCGCCGGAAAGCAGGTCCACGCTGAGGGTGAACTCCCCGGCGCTCTGTGTGTCCACCATGGTCAGGTGGTAGCCGGCAGCCAGGTAATCCCAGCCGATTTTGAACTGGAAGGGCCGGGCACTGATGAAGGCATAGCGGCTGTCCGCCCCGGGCTCCCCATCCCTGTGCAAGACATCAAGGGCCTTGTCCAGGCAGTCCTGCAGCCGTTGACCCTCTTCCTTGGGCAAGCTGTCCAGGGCCTGGGCCATCATCTCTTCCTCAATCCTCTGGTAGCTGTCCGGGGTGAGGGTCACATGCCCCTGATGGCCCGCATACTGCATCACCGAAAACGGCATCAGGCCCCGGTTGGGCATCATGAAAACGGAACCGCCTCCTTCCCACCGGGCGGCAGCCAGCACGGCCTGCCCCTCATAGGCCGAAAGGGCTTGAAGGGGCAGGAAGATGCTCTTCGAACCCAGGTTGGACAGCATGCCGGAAAACACCTTCTGGTAGGCCGCGTCCTGGGTGGTGAGGGATTCCAGGATCATGAGGCTGCTGTTTTTGTCCAGGTAGCCGCGCACCAGGCGCTCCTGCAGGTCCTTCACCCCAATGCGGGCAAACAGGAGGGCGAAAGCGCCCACGTTCAGGTCTTCCAGTTCGGGGTCTCTCACAAGCAGCCGGCGCCAGTTGTTGCCCTCCAGGTTCAGCCGAGGCTGTCCCTCCTGCCTGAAGCTGCTGTCCGTGGGGAACAAGGACACCTGAAGGCGCTCCCCCGAGGGCTCAGGTTCCGGCGTTTGCAGGTCAGGCTGCTGTTCTTCTTCCCGAGGCGTCTCTGCCGGCACCTGGATGGCGGGGGGCGTTTCCTCAACAGGCGGCGACTGGCTCTCTGTCTCCTGGGCCGGGGATGCCGTGTCGTCTTTTGGCAGTTCTTCCTCCGCAAAGCTGGCGGAGAAGTTCAGGCTGTCTTTCATGGTGTGGTTCATCAGCAAGGGCAGGCTCAAAACAACAGCCAGCAGGAACAGTGCGCTGATGAAACCGGTGAGGATGGACCGGGTACGTGGTTTCATGGGGCTACCTCCTTTTTCGTGTTGTTTTGATGATGGGGCAGGCATGTTTCCAAGCGGTCTGCTGCTGGTCATCAACTTGTAAACAATGTTGATTTACGTCAGATTTGCCGCTTCGCTCCAAAAATGCACCGTCACGCAGGTGCCTTCCCCAGGCTGGCTTGTAATGTCCACATCCCCGCCATGGATGCGGGCGATGCGCCGGGCCAGGGCCAGCCCCAATCCGGCACCCTGGCTGGCACGGGCCCGGCTTTTATCCACCATGTAAAAGGCCTCGGTCAGATGGGGCAGGTGCTCTGCCGGGATGCCCTGGCCCTCGTCCTTCACCTGCAGGCTGTTTTCACCTGCAGACAGCCACACCCGCTGCCCGGGGCTGGAGGCCTTCAGGGCATTGGACAGCAGGTTCTGCAGCAGGGTCAAGACCAGGTCCCGGTCGCAGCGGAGGAGGCGCGGGCTGTCCGCTGCCAACAGGAGCACCCCGGCTTCCTGTGCCTGCAGCAGCAGGGCCTCCCGGGCCTCCTTCAGGATGCCCGCAACAGGGTGTTCGGCAAACTCCGGCTTCAAGCCGCCCTGCAGGCGGGTCAGGTGCATCAGCTTCGCCCCCATGCGCTCCAGGCGCTCCCCCTGGCGCAAAATGGCCTGCAGAGCCTGCCGCCGGTCCTCCTCCTCCAACTCCCGCCGCACCAGCAGGTCGGCATAGCCAATCATGGAGGTCAGGGGGGTTTTCAATTCGTGGGCCATATCGGCGATGAACTGCTGCTGGGCAGCCTCCCGCCGGGTCAATTCACCAATGTGCTCCTGGGTGGCCTGGGCCATCAGGTTGAAGCCCTGTGCCAGCTGCCCTGCCTCATCCCCAGGATGAACCACCGGGGCCCGGGCATCATACTCCCCTTTTGCGATGCGGCTGGCAGCCGCCTCCAGCTGGCGCAGGGGCCTGAAAAAGGCCCGCAGCCACAGGATGAGGACCAGCCCCAGCACCACCAGCAAGCCCAGGAGCAGCAGGGTGGCTTCCCGGGTCTGGCGGGCAGCGGTGTCAAACACTTCCTGCACATCCCGGACATAGGCCAGCTGGTAGTCCCCGCCCTGGGTGATGAGGCTGCGCCGCAGCAGCTGGTAGGTGCGCCCCTCAAAGGAAGCCAGGCGGTAGCTGCCAGGCTGGTCCGGGATCAGGCGCAGCAAGTCCGCCATCTCCAGGGGGAAATTGTCGTGGAGCAGCGCTCCTTTGGGGTCGCTGACAGTAAAAAAAGCCGGCTCTGTCATGTACAGGCTGGTCAGGCGCACCGCCCGGGCTGCGGCCTCCGGCCGTTCCTGCACAGAAAAGGCCACCAGGCCGGACCGGAGGGAGGCCGCCAGCATGCCGGAATTGTGCAGACCCCGACGGGTTTCAGCTGACAGGCTGGCTTCAAAGTTCCTGCGCAGCACACTATAAGCCAGGCCGGTGCCAAACAGCAGGCTCAGGCACAGGGACAGGACCAGCATTTTTTCACGCAGCCGCATCAGGGCACCTCCAGGCGGTAGCCCAGCTTGTACACGGTTTTGATCACCTGCTCAAAGCCCAGCTTCTGCCGCAGGCGCTGGATGTGCATGTCCACGGTGCGGGTGCCCCCCAGGTAGTCATAGCCCCAGGCCCCCTCCAGCAGCTGCTCCCGGGACAGGGCCATGTTTTGATGGCGCATCAGCATCAGCAGCAGCTCATACTCCTGGGGGGTCAGGTCCACCATCTGCCCAGCCTTCTCCACCTGGCGGGTGTCCGGGTTCAAGCAGACATCCAGCACCCGGTAGCCCGGGCCGTCCTTTTTGTGCCGTCGCAGGATGGCGTCTGCCCGGGCCTGCAGTTCAATGGGATGGAAGGGCTTCACCAGGTAGTCCTCCGCCCCCAGGCGCAGGCCCCGCACCCGGACGGCCACCTCGGTGCGGGCAGTCAGAAACAGGACGGGGGGCAATGCCCCGCTGTCCCGCAGGGTTTCCGCCAGGGAAAAGCCGTCCAGCCCCGGCAGCATCACGTCCAGGATGATGAGGTCGTATTGATTTGTCTGGATCAGGCGGAGGGCTTCTGTTCCATCCCCGCAGGTTTGACAGGTGTTGCCGTCCCCGCCCAGGGTCAGGCCCACCAGCCGCGCGATGTCCGGGTCGTCCTCCACAATCAGGATTCTGGCTTGCATGGCCACCTCCAGGACAAAGTATAGCACAGGAGATAGCAGCACTTGTCACCAAGCTGTAAAAAGGGGGGCCGGGTTGATTGATCATAAACCTCAAGTGATGTTGATATGTTCTTTCCCGGGTATGTTCCCTGTGTTGCTTTGTAATTTTCCCTCCATGCATATTGACCCGCCTCAAGAACTTCCTGCTTTGTGTACCCGTCAACCCGTCAAAGAATTAAGGAGGGCTTTGTGATGACCCAACAGACCGCCTTCAAGGACACCTGGAAGGCAAACCAGAAAAACCTCAAGCTCTATGTGCCCGTGGTGGCGCGGGTGCATGGCCAGCATCACCCGGAGTTCCACCAGGTGCGCGAGCAGTTTGACCAAATGGTGGAGCAGATCAAGCTGGCCGGCAGGAAACAGCCGCAGCTGGAGGCGCAGTTTGAAGCCTTGCGCACAATCACCGACAACTACACCGTGCCCGGTGACGTCTGCGAAAGCTATGAAGCGGTGTATGAAATGCTCAAACAGCTGGACCAGGCCTATCACGCGTAAAGGAAGAAGCCATGCAGCGCCTGATATTCAAAAACAAGCGGAAGATCACCCTAATCAGCGCCATCCTGATCATCGCGGCCTTCACCAGCCACTACGCTTTTCATGTCGAGCCTGTGGCCATGTGGGCGCTGCTGGTGGCCTCCATCCTGGGGGTTGCGCCCATTATGATCCAGGCCTACCAGGCCCTGCGCGTGAAGGTGGTCAGCATCGACGTGCTGGTCACCATCGCGGTGGTGGGCGCCTTCATCATCGGCAACTATGAGGAATCCGCCATCGTCACCTTCCTTTTTTTGTTTGGTGATTACCTGGAGCAGCGCACGCTGAACAAGACCCGCTCCGCCATCCGCGAGCTGACCGACATGGCGCCGGAGAGCGCTCTGAAGCAGATGGCAGACGGCAGCTATCAGGAGGTGGACATTGACGAGGTGGACATCGGCGATGTGCTGCGCGTGCTGACAGGGGCCAAGGTGCCTGTGGACGGCGTTGTGCTGTCGGGCGAGGGCCATGTCAACGAAGCCAGCATCACGGGCGAGCCGCTGCCCGCCGGCAAGCAGCCCGGCGCCCAGGTCTTTGCCGGCACCATCCTGGACAACGGCACCCTGCACATCCAGGCCCAGCGCGTGGGCGAGGACACCACCTTTGGCCGCATCATCGAGCTGGTGGAGGAGGCCCAGGACGCCAAATCAGAGGCCGAGCGCTTCATCGACCGCTTTGCCAAATGGTATACCCCCGCCGTGCTGGCGCTGGGCCTGGTGGT